>DATHUL010000063.1:0-9702 GCA_035462285.1 Acidimicrobiia bacterium | reverse complement strand
CTTCGTCGACGGTGTCGGCCCAAACCAGGTCGTCCTCGAAGGCGCCGGCCATGTCGACCAGGGCGCGCGCCAGGGCCCTCCATCCCGGCCCCACCGCAACCGAGACTCGAGGAGTCGCTCCACCTTGTCGCAGGATGTGGTTGGTGTTCCACGAGATCAACAGCTCGGCGGCGGTTCCGATCGAACCGGGCAGAGCCAGGGTCGCGGTCGATCGCTCCATCATGATGTCGATCCGGTTGGCCAGGCTGGAAGCCTCGATCACCTCGTGGACGTATGGGTTTGGCGTGGAGCGGTCGGGGAAGAGAACCGGCGCGGTGACTCCGATCACGTGGCCCCCAGCTCCCGCGGCCCCGCTCGACACCGCCTCCATCGTTCCCCCGTAGCCACCGGTTATCACCGTGAGCCCGGCGCCGGCGATCCGTGCCCCGGCCCGATGCGCTTCCTCCCACTCGGTGGAGCCGGGCTCGGTCTGCGACGACCCGAACACCGCGACGCCGTGGTTTCGACTCAACCCGCCAGCGCCTCCTCGATCCCGGCCACCACCCGGTCGGCATCGATGAGAGCGTGTCTCTCGATGGCGAACTGGGGCCATGGGATGTCAAAGCCCGTGACCCGGACGATCGGCCCCTGCAGGTGATAGAGGGCTTCCTCGGAAACCACCGCGGCCACGTCGGCGGCCACACCGGCCGAGCCCTGTGGCTCCTGGACCAGGAGCAGCCGACCGGTCTTCCTCACCGAAGCCAGCACCGTCTCGCGGTCCCAGGGGAACAGCGTGCGGAGGTCGATCACCTCGACCGAGGCTCCGACCCGGCCGACGGCCTCGAGGGCGACGGGCACCATCCCCCCATAGGTGACCAGGGTGAGGTCATTGCCCGCCACTCTCACCCGGGCCCGCCCGATCGGAATCGTGAAGTGATCGAGCGGGACCTCCTCACGCCCGGCCCTATAGAGAACCTTGGGCTCGAGGAAGATCACCGGGTCATGACCGGTGAGGGCGGCGGCGAGGAGCCCCTTGGCCTCGATCGGGGTCGATGGGCAGACCACCACCAGGCCCGGGGCATGGACGAAGTAGGCCTCCGGCGAGTCGCAGTGATGCTCGTGGGCCCCGATTCCGGCTCCGCTCGGGAACCGGACGACGACCGGGACCTCGGAGTTGCCCCGGGTCCGGAACCGGTAGCGGCCGAGATGGCTGACGATTTGGTCGAAGGCCGGGTAGACGAATCCGTCGAACTGGATCTCGGCGACCGGTCGTGCCCCGGCCAGGGCCATCCCTACCGCGCTGCCGACGATGCCCGACTCGTTGAGGGGGGTGTCGATCACCCTCGCCTCACCATGTCGGTCCTGGAGTCCTTCGGTGATCCGGAACACGCCGCCGGCCAGTCCCACGTCTTCGCCGAGGACGATCACGCTCGGATCGCGCTCCATCGCCTGATCGAGGGTCGTGTTGATCGCCTCTGCCATGGTCATCGACCTGGTCGGGCCCTGGGGGACGGGGTCGTCTCCGACGACCCAGATCTCCTCGGGCCCGAACCGCGTCGGCTCCTCGCCATGGGCCCGCTGCATCGCCTCCAGCTGGGTGACGACATGAGCCGGGATGCGATGAAAGCCGTGCCTGACCGCGTCATCCCGGGTGGGTAGCGGCTGGGCCTCGATCTCGGCGATCGCCGCCGCCACCAGGTCGGAGGTCTCCATGGCGACCTTTTCCTCGACCGCCTCGTCCCACTCGCCCCGGTCTCCGAGAAACCGACGCAGCCGCTCGATCGGGTCTCGCCCGCGCCAGCTGTCCTCCTCCTCCCTGCTCCGATACAGGGTGGGGTCGTCGGCGGTGGCGTGGGGGCCGTACCGGTAGGTCATGGCCTCGATCAGGGTGGGGCCTTGACCTTCTCGGGCCCGGTTGACCGCGAGCCGGGTGGCCAGGTAGACGGCGATTGGGTCCATTCCGTCCACTCTCAGCCCCTCGAACCCGTATGCATCGGCCTTCTGGGCGATCGTCTCGGCGGCAGTCTGCCGGTGATAGGGCACCGAAATCGCGTAGAGGTTGTTGGCGCAGATGAAGACCGTGGGGGTCTTCCACACCCCGGCGAAGTTCATGCCGGAGTGGAAGTCGACCTCGGAGGTGGCCCCATCCCCGAAGTAGACCGCAGTGACCGTGTCGTCACCACGGAGCTTGGTCACATAGGAGTAGCCGACGGCGTGGGGGAGCTGGCTGGCGATAGGGACGGTCACGATCCCGGTGCGGTACTTCTCCATGTCCCAACGGGCGTTGGGCAGACCCTTCCAGTAGGCCAGAAGCACCTCGATGGGGAGGCCACGGGTCACCTGCACCCCGTGCTCGCGATAGGAGGGGAAGACGAAGTCGTCGGGGTCGAGGGCCAGGGCGGAGCCGATCTGGACCGCCTCCTGTCCCTCCAACATGGCATAAGTGCCGATCCGGCCCTGCCGCTGCAGGGCGAGCATGCGCCGGTCCAGCTCGCGGGTCAGGACCATGTTGCGGTACATCTGTTGGTAGAGATCGGGTTCGAGCCGAGGGTCCTCACCCACCAGCCGACCCATGGGGTCGATCACCCGCAGGGCACTGGTCTTCGAGATCAACTCGCTCTCGCTCGGAATCAGAGCCTCCAGTCCCCGGCCCAGACCTGACCTGCGTGCAGTCACTGCTTCTCCTTGAATAGGAGAGAGGTCGTCACCGGTGTCTTCCGCCCAACCATACGGATCGACCGGCCCCGCCGTCTCCCGAAACCTGACGCGGCAGTTTTGCAGGTCGGTCCTTGTACCCGGTACCAAGTTCCGAGTACCAAGTACCGTTCCCTTCATGCCCAGGTTTCGACCGGACATCGCCGCTCTCAGCCCCTATCTGCCGGGGCGGGCCATCGAGGAGGTGGCGGCCGAGATCGGGGTCGAGCCAGGCGACATAGTCAAGCTGGCCTCCAACGAGAGCCCGGACGGGCCCTTCCCCGGAGTGGTCGACGCCGCGGCCAGAGCGCTGGCCGAGTCGAACCGGTACCCCGACAACGACCATGTCGGGCTGGCTCGCGCCCTGTCGGACTGGCTCGAGGTGCCCCCCGACCATCTCTGGTTCGGCAACGGAAGCGTCGGCCTGCTCGGTCACATCGCGCTCGCCGTGGGCGGGCCCGGGACTAGCGCGGTCTTCGCCTGGCCATCTTTCGTCATGTATCGCATCGCCTCACGATGGGCGATGACCGAATCCGTCGAGGTCCCGCTCGGGGACGGGCAGGTGGTGGACCTGGGAGAGATCGCCGCCGCGATCAGGGACGACACGGCCGTTGTCTACCTGTGCAACCCGAACAACCCGACCGGGACCACTGTCTCCTCGGAGGCCATGGCCGGGTTCATCGACTCGACGCCGGATTCGGTGCTGATCGTGATCGACGAGGCGTATCACGAGTACGTGACCGATCCCTCCTACGCCACCGCAATCCCCCACGCCCTGCAGCGTCCCAACGTGGTCGTGTTGAGGACCTTCTCCAAGATCTTCGCTCTGGCCGCTCATCGTGTCGGGTACGGGGTGGCCCGACCGGAGACGATCACCGAGCTGCGCAAGGCTCAGGCTCCCTTCACGGTGACCCAGACGGCCCAGGTGGCGGCGGCGGCATCGCTGCAGGATCGAGAGGAGTTGACGAGAAGGGTCAAGGCCAACGAGGCGGCCCGGCACCAGCTGCTGGGGGTCCTGGCGGAGAGATCGCTGCCTCACACCATGAGCCAGGCCAACTTCGTCTACTTCGAGCTCGACGTCCCCGGCGAGGAAGCCGCAAAACGCTTCACCGGGCTCGGAGTCATCGTGCGACCGATGTCGGGTGGATGGTTGCGGGTGACGATCGGGAGCGATGCCGAGAACCAACGATTCGTCGAGACGCTGGACGAGGTGCTCTCTGACCTCTGACCGATTTGGGGTGTCGCTGCGGCCACGGCAACCTGGGGCCGTAATCCAGCATCTCTCCCAGGAGAAACCGTGAAGTCCATCGCCTCCGCCCTGGCAGCCCTCGCCCGCCGCGCTCCGTGGGCCGTCATCATCGTGGCGCTCGGGCTCACCGGCATCTTCGGGTATCTGGCCGGGCAGGTCGAGGTCGCAACCGGCAACGAGGGCTTTGCCCCGGATTCCCCTGAGATCGAGGCAAGCGAGCGCATCGGGGACCTGTTCGGGGATGCCACATCCGAGACCGCGCTACAAGTTGTGATCAGGGACGAGGGTGGCGATGTGGTCACGGCCGAAGGGCTGCGCACGGCAATGGCCACCGCCGAGACCATCCGGGCATCGGAGGTGGGCGACCTGATCGCCGATCGCCCCGAGCGGCCCGGCATCTTCCACTATCTGAGCGGTGTCGAGCAGGCCGTGCTCGCCCAGGGCCTCGATCCGGCACAGGTCACCGACGAGCAGGTGAAGGCGCTCTATGTCGAGTCGCTGGACGGCGACGGTGAGCTCGACGCACCGCCGGAGCAGGCATCGTTTCTCACCCAGCTCGCATCCCAGGACCTCGACCTGGGGGTGGGGAGCAGCCAGGCCGGGTTGGTGCTCGCCTTCATCAGCCCTCCCCCCGGGAATGCCGACGAGTCGTTCAACGCCCAGGTGGATGCCGAGGCGGCCATGGCCGAGGACCTCTCCGCCGTCGAGAGCGAGCTCGAGATCCTGCCCTTCTCGTTCGCCCTCCTCCTCACCGGGACCGACGATTTCACCGAGGAGGTAGGGCAGCTGTTCGCTTACGCCTTCGCGGTGATCCTGGTGATCCTCATCTTCGTCTACTGGCTCAAGCCGGCACAGCTCGGATGGGTACGCGCGGCCCGAAGGACACTGGCCGACACCATGGTCACCCTGCTCGCAATCGTGATGGCGATCGGGTGGATGCAGGGGATCGGCGTGCTCTTGGAGCGAGCCGGGGTGATCGACGCCTTCTCGGCGCCAACCCAGATCGTGCCCATCCTGCTCGTAGGTCTCGGCGTCGACTACGGGATTCACATCACGTCCCGCTATCGGGAGGAGATCGGGGCGGGCTTGTCCGTGGACGATGCGATCGGGACCGCGATAAGGACAGTGGGGATCGCCCTGGTATTGGCCACGTTGACCACCGTCATCGGCTTTCTCACCAATGTGTTCAGCCCGATCCCGGCTCTGAAGGACTTCGGCATCCTGGCTGCGGTGGGGATCCTCGCCGCCTTCCTCCTGATGCTGGTGTTCCTCCCCTCGGTGCGGATAGTGGCCGATCGCCGAGCAGCGAGACGAGGGTCGCTGCCGGTGGCAACCATGCATGAGCACGGAAACCGACTGCTCCCCAGGGCGATGGAGAAGCTGGCGACCCTGGCCGAGCACGCCGCGGTACCCACCCTGGCCATGGCCCTGGTCCTCGGCGGCCTCGGCTGGTATGGCTACACCCAGTTGGAGACCCGGTTCTCGTTCACCGACTTCCTGCCCGCCGACTCGCCCTACGTCCTCACCCTGGAGATCCTCGAAGACGACTTCGGGGGTGGTCTTGGAGAGACCACCCAAGTCCTGATCGAGGCCCCGGACGGTGGTGTGATCGACTCGACCCTTCACAACACCCTGGTCGATTCCAACACCCGGCTCGCCACCGTCGACGACGTGGCGACGGTGGAGACGGCACAGGGCGAGTTCGTCAACGCCGTTTCTCCGATCGCGATCCTGGGCCAGGCGCTCTCCGCAGACCCGGCCTCGGCTCCGGACTTGTTCAACGCGGCACAACAGGCGGGGGTGGGGCCGGACTTGAAGGTCCCGGAGTCCGCGGACGTCACCCCGCTCTACCTTGCGCTGGTCGAGGCCCTGCCCGACCAGGCGGGCCGGGCGATCCATCTCGGCGATGAGGGGGTCGACGCGATGCTGTGGGACATCACCACCACCGCGGGCGAGGATCCGGGTGAGCTGAGGGTGGGCCTCGACGACGTGTTCCAGCCGGTTCGTGACGCCGGGTTGTCGGCGATCACGACTTCGCAGAACGTCATCGGTGACGTGGTGGTCAACTCGCTGACCGAATCACAGAGCAGGTCCCTGTTCATAACCATCGCGGTGTCCGCATTGGTGCTGGTCATCACCTTTGCCGTCGAGAACCGTCGCTGGTTCCTGGGGGTCATCACCATGGCCCCGGTCGGGCTCGTCGTCCTCTGGACCTATGGGCTGATGTTCGTCACCGGGATCCCTTTCGGGCCGGTCACCGCGACACTCGCCGCCCTGGCCATCGGGATCGGGGTGCCCTATACCATCCACATCGCCCGCCGATTCCTCGAGGACCGCCGGGAGCACGAGGACGCGGACGAGGCGATGAGGCAGACCATGCGTCACACCGGTGGCGCCCTGGCCGGCTCCGCATTCACCACCATGGCCGGCTTCGGGGTGCTGATCACATCGAGTCTCATCCCGTTCCGACAGATGGGCCAGGTCACCGTGTACGCAATTGGCCTTGCCCTCGTCGCCGCGGTCGTGGTCCTGCCCTCGATGCTGGCGCTGTGGGACCGGTACCACACCCGTCGTGGGGATGTGCCCGCGACCATCACCGAAGAGCTCGCTTCCGCTCCACCTCGATAGAGATCCGGAGCGGACTCAATAGGTCCGCAGACCACTGGAGAGACCGGCCTCGAGCGACCACAATGGGCCGCCGGGGGAGCATATGCCTCCCAGTGTCTGTGGAGGGCTCCGAACGGAATGGACCTGCATCGAATCGGCCACGAGGCTGCGCGGCTATTGCCGCTGGCACAATCCGTGCTCGAGCATTACCCGTTCGAGGTTCGGGAGGTGGAGCATTTGGCCACTCACTCCAACGTGATGTTCCGGGTGGTGACCTCCGACGGTTTCCAGTGCGTGCTGCGGGTCGGCAGCCCTCAGGACAGATCCCGGTCCAACATCGAGTACGAGGTCGCCTGGCTGGCCGCCCTCAATCGGGACACCGATCTCGAGATCGTGTCCCCGATCCCCACCGGCTACGGCACCTTCATCGTCCAGGCCAAGGACCACGACTCGGGCAAGACCCGGCCTTGCGTCCTGTTCAGCTGGGTCCCCGGGGCTCCTCTCGCCGAGGGGGCGGGCTCGTTCGGCTATCGGCTGCTGGGGCGGGTCAGCGCATCGCTCCAGCAACACGGGCGAGCCTGGCAGCCTCCCAACCCCGACGGGATGCGCCGGTGGGACCGCGTCTTCTACTACGACTCCGACCTGGATCCCGTGATCTTCGAGGACCCGAGGTTCGATCACCTCTTCGACTCCTACCGTCGCAAGACCATGACCCGCGCCGCCGAACTGTCCGAGGCGGTGATCAAGGATGCCTGGAGCACCGGGTTCGCCCACGTAGTGCACGGCGACCTCCATGAGTGGAACGTGCATCTGGTCCGCTCCCGTCTCTTCGCCTTCGACTTCGAAGACGTGATGCTCGCCACCCCGGGCCAGGACGTCTCGGTGTGCCTCTACTCCTCCCGGGCCAGCACCCGTCGCGACGAGATCCGAGCGGCCTACCGTCAGGGCTTCGAGGAGATAGCACCGTGGCCGATAGAGGACGACGAGCAGCTCGACGGCTTTCATGCCGCCCGGCAGGTGATCCTGATGAACTACGCCGGGCGCACGCTGCCCATGGGAGAGGCCGAGGAGTACCTGGCGCAAGTCACCCCATGGCTTCAGCGTTACGTCGACCATTACGGCTGAGTCGATGAGATTCGCCGATCGCGGCGAGGCCGGCGCCCGACTGGCCCGGGAGGTAGCGGCGCACTCTCCGCGCTCGCCGCTGGTCGCGGCTCTTCCCCGGGGCGGGGTCCCGGTCGGCTTCCAGGTGGCCGAGGCCCTGGGTTGTGAGCTCGACGTGGTCGTAGTCCGCAAGATCGGCGTGCCGTTCCATCCCGAACTGGCGATGGGGGCCGTTGCCGAGGGAGGGGTGGTGATCGAGAACCGGGAGATCGTGAGAGGGGTGGGGATCGATGAGTCGGAGTTCGCTTCCAGGGCGGAGATGGAGCGGGAAGAGATGGAGGCTCGGGTTGCCCGCTATCGAGCCACGGTCCCGGCGGTCGACCCGGCGGGACGCACCGTGGTGGTGGTCGACGACGGGTTGGCCACCGGGTCGACCGCCCTTGCCGCCATCGCGGCGCTGCGGGCCAGGGATGCCCTCGAAGTCTGGCTGGCGGTCCCGGTCGCCCCCCCCGACGTGACCCCGGTGATGACCAGGGCCGCCGATCGCTTCATCGTGCTCGAGCAACCGAGGAGGTTCGTGGCGGTGGGCGCCTGGTATGACGATTTCTCCCCGACCAGCGATGCCGAGGTCGTCCATCTCCTGGAACGGTCTCGACGGCCACGTGGCAACGGCAATTAGCGTTCGGTCCAAGCGACCTCAGGAGTAGGACCAATGCCCTCGTTGGAGATGTTCTGCACGATCACCGCCGAGATGGGGAGGAGGATCATCGGGGCGACCCCATCGGGGATGCGCATCGACTTCCCCTTCGAGGGAACCGCCACCGGTCCGCACTGGGAAGGGGAGCGCCCGGTCAGCGGCATCGACTACGTCACGGTTCGGTCCGACGGCAACATGGAGCTCGACATCCACGCCACCGTCGGTGAGAAGCGGGACAGCGTCTCCTACCGTGGCAGCGGCGTCTCCATCGTGAGCCCGGACCAGTCGGCCCAGCCCAGGGAGCTGCTCACCTTCCACACCGGCAACGAGGACCTGGCCTGGCTCAACAACGAGATCGGAGTCGCCTTCGGCCGGGGGGAAGCCGGGAAGCTCACCGTCGAGGTGTACCTGGCCCGGCCTTAGGGCTCCGACTCCAGTTCGATCAGGTGCCTGACGACGATCTGGCCGATGTCGCCGAGCGTCTCCAGTTGCTCACGGGTGAGCAGGTCGACCATGTGCCTGCGCACTCCGGAGAGGTGGGCCGGGGTGGCCGCGGCTATGGCCTGCAACCCGCGTTTGGTCAGCACGACGTAGGCGCCCCGGGCGTCGCCGCTCACCTGCTCCCGCCGGACCAGACCCCGGTCCTCCATGCGGGTCAAGTGGTGGGAGAGCCGGCTCTGTGACCATTGCACGTAGTCGGCCAAGGCGGTGACCCGGTAACGACGGTCGTCGACTTCGACCAGATTCGACAACACGGTGTAATCGGCCAGGGACAGACCGGTCTCCGCGGCGAGCTCTCTGCCCAGCCGGGCTTCGAGCAAGGTGAACATCCGGCGATACGCCCGCCACGCCCGCTCCTCGGTCTCGTCGAGCCACTTCGAAGTCATGGGAATAACACTCTACCGCCGAAAGTTGATGTGTCATGTAATGCAAGTATATGATCTGTCAAGTAAAGGAGTGGCAATGAGATCCCCGACCAACACCCCGATCACACTGCGGCGTCTGGGGCGTCTCGCTGCCGGTCTGGCCCTGTACGGGATCAGCATCGCGCTGATGCTCAGGGCCGGTCTGGGTGTCGACTCCTGGGACGTTCTCCACCAGGGGCTCGCCCTGGCCACCAGTGTCCCGTTCGGATGGGTGGTGATCGCGGTCAGCGTCATGGTCCTCGTGGTCTGGGTGCCCCTGAGACAACGTCCCGGTGTCGGGACACTGGCCAACGCGGTCGTCGTCGGGCTCGTGGCCGATCTTGCCCTGAAGCTCCTGGCTCCGGCCCGCGGCATCGCGGTACAGCTCTTGGTGCTGAGTGTCGGGATCGTGGCCAATGGCGTTGCCACCGGGCTCTACATCGGCGCCGGTCTCGGCCCCGGGCCCC
>DATHUL010000062.1:0-17756 GCA_035462285.1 Acidimicrobiia bacterium | reverse complement strand
GGCCGCCCTGCCCGTCGAGTTCGCCGTCACCGAGATCCGGCAGCACTCCGGGACCCAGTTCGACCCCCAGGTGGTGGGGATGTTCCTCGAACTGGCCGCGGTCAACCGGTTACCGCTCGAGCTAACGGCGTAAGAACGCCGTTAGCTGCCATAAGCCATAAGCCATAGGCCATAGGCCAGAACGCGCTCTGGCCTAAGACCTGAGACCTGAGGCCTTAGACCTGCCTTCTTGTCCCCATCCTCTGATACCTTCGCGCCGTGGACCCATTGGGCGCCTTCACCGCAGCCACCCGAACCTGGTTCGAGGCATCGTTCAACGAACCGACCCGGGCCCAGGCTCTCGGCTGGCCCGCCATCGCCGCCGGCGATCACACCCTGATCCACGCCCCCACCGGCTCCGGAAAGACCCTGGCCGCCTTTCTCTGGACCCTCGACCGGCTGCTCACCGAGCCGGCGCCGGACAAGGCCGACCGCTGCCGGGTGCTCTACGTGTCCCCCCTGAAGGCCCTGGCCCACGACGTCGATCGCAACCTGAGGGCACCTCTCGCCGGCATCCGCCACGCTTCGAGCCGGGTCGGCGGTCCAGTCCTGCCCGCTCTCGACACTTTCATCCGCACCGGGGACACCCCACCGGAAGATCGGCAGAGAATGCGGCGCAACCCGCCCGACATCCTGATCACCACTCCCGAATCGCTCTACCTGCTCCTCACCTCGGCGGCCAGGGAGGTCCTGCACAGTGTCAGATGGGTGATCGTCGACGAGGTCCACGCCGTCGCCGGCACCAAGAGAGGCGCCCATCTCGCCCTGTCCCTGGAGCGACTCGATGAGATAGCGGACATGCCGCCGCAGCGAATCGGGCTCTCCGCCACCCAGCGGCCCCTGGAGACGATTGCGCGCTTCCTCGGCGGTGGAACGGTGGAGGACGACGACTGGGTGCCGCGTCCGGTGACCATCATCGACGTGCCCCACGAGCGCGATCTCGACATCGAGATCGTGGTCCCGGTCGAGGACATGAACCAGCCCGGTGAGCCAGACCCGCTCGACCCCGACCAGCAGACCACTCGGTCGATCTGGCCCGCCGTCTACCCACGTCTCCTGGAACAGATTCAGGCCCATCGCAGCACGATCGTCTTCGCCAACTCGAGACGGTTGGCCGAGCGGATCTGCTCCGAGATCAACAACCTGGCCGGGGAGGAGATCGCCAAGGCCCACCACGGGTCTGTGGCCCGGGAGCAGCGACTTCTCACCGAGGAGGCGCTCAAACGCGGAGAGCTGAAGGCGGTGGTGGCAACTTCGTCGCTCGAGCTCGGGATCGACATGGGAGCGGTCGACCTGGTGCTCCAGGTGGAGGCTCCCACCTCGGTGGCCTCGGGTCTGCAGCGGGTGGGACGCTCCGGTCATCAGGTGGGCGGTGTCTCCAAGGCGAGGATCTATCCCAAGTATCGGGGTGATCTCCTCGTCTCCACCGTGGTCGCCGCCGAGATGAAGCAGCGACGGGTGGAGAGCACCCGAATCCCGGCCAACCCCCTCGACGTCCTCTCCCAGCAGCTGGTGGCCAGGGTGGTGGCCGGAGCCGCCACCGCCGACCACCTGTACGAGATGACCCGAAGGGCCGCGCCCTACGCCGGCCTGAGCCGTGCCGTGTTCGACGAGACGCTGGACATGCTGGCCGGGCGCTACCCGTCCGATCTCTTCGCCGAGCTCCGGCCCCGGGTCAACTGGGACCGCGCCAGCGGCGAGGTGTCGGCCCGGCCCGGGTCGCTGCAGCTGGCGGTGACCAATGGCGGGACCATCCCTGACCGCGGCCTGTACCGGGTGACCCTGCCCGACGGGAGCCGGGTGGGGGAGCTGGACGAGGAGATGGTGTACGAGTCGCGCCAGGGGGACGTGTTCCTCCTCGGCAGCACCGCCTGGCGCATCATTCAGATCACCCATGACCGGGTCGAGGTGATCCCGGCGCCGGCCGAGGGTGCGGCGCGGATGCCGTTCTGGCACGGTGACACCCTGGGGCGATCCCTGGAGACGGGCAAGGCGATCGGCGCCTTCACCCGGGAGACGGCCCGGCTCGACCCGGGCGAGGCCGAGACCCGACTCCGGACGAGCTTCCATCTCGACGAGTTGGCCGCCCGCAACCTGGTCGCCTATCTGACCGAGGAGCGCGAGGCGAGCGGCGTGCTACCCAGCGACCAAGCCGTCGTCGTCGAGAGATTCAGGGACGAGATCGGGGACTGGCGGGTGGTCCTGCTCTCCCCGCTCGGGGCCCGGGTCCACGCCCCCTGGGCGATGGCGCTGCGTCATCGCTTTCGGGACCGTTTCGGGGCCGATGTCGATGCCATCTGGTCCGACGACGGGATCGCCTTCCGTTTCCCCGACTCAGACGATCCCCCCGGCGTCGACGATCTCCTCCTCGACCCCGACGACGTCGAGGCCCTCCTCCTCGAGCATCTCGGTGACACCGCCCTGTTCGCCGCCCGTTTCCGGGAGGCGGCGGGCCGCTCCCTGCTACTGCCCCGCCGCAGACCGGGGGAGCGCACTCCGCTCTGGCTGCAACGACGGCGCTCTGCCGATCTGCTCGGGGTTGCCAGGCAGTTCGGCTCCTTCCCCATCATGCTCGAGGTGTACCGGGAGATCCTCCAGGACGACTTCGACCTTCCCGGGCTGATCGAGGTGCTCACCGACATCCGATCCCGCAAGATCAGGGTCGCCTCGGTCGACCTCGATTCCCCCAGCCCCTTCGCCACCTCGTTGCTCTTCTCTTTCATTGCCGCCTACCTGTACGAGGCGGACGCTCCCCTCGCCGAGCGGCGGGCCGCCGCCCTCACCCTGGACCGGGAGCTGCTCAGGGAACTGCTCGGCGAAGGCGAGCTGAGGGAGCTCATCGACCCCGAGGTGGTGGCCGCGGTCGAGCTCGAGCTCCAGCATCTCACCGAGAGACGACGGGTCAGGAGCCCCGACGGGGTCCACGACCTGCTCCGCGATCTCGGTCCGCTCGGAGTGGACGATCTCGAGGTTCGGACCGAAGGCCTGGATGTCCCCGAGGTCGTCGCTGACCTGGCCGGGCAACGACGGGTGGTCGAGATCACATTCGGCGGAAGGACTCGGTGGGCGGCGGTCGAGGACGTCTCCCGTCTCCGCGACGCCCTCGGGATCCAGCCGCCGCCCGGGATCCCACACGTGTTCCTCGAGCCTGTGCAGGACCCGCTGGGCGACGTGGTGGGCCGCTACGCCCGAACCCACGGCCCATTCACCGTCGTCGAGGCGGCCGACGCCCTGGCCATACCGGTCGGCATCGTCGAAACCGTCCTGGAACAGCTCGCGGCACGAGGCCAGGTCGACGCGGGCGCCTTCCGCCCCGGCGGGCACGGGCAGGAGTGGATCGACCGTGAAGTGTTGAGACGTCTCAAACGGCGCTCCCTTGCCGTCCTGCGTCGAGAGATCGAGCCCGTTCCCGCCCCCTCGCTGGCCGCCTTCACCGTCGCCTGGCAGGGAGTGCGCGATGAGCCGCCTCGTGGGGACACCGCCCTGGCCGAGGCGATCGGACGTCTCACCGGAGCGGTCATCCCCGCTTCCGTGCTGGAGCGCGACGTGCTCGCCTCCAGGGTCGCCGACCCGGCCGCCCATCTCGATCGGCTCCTGCTCGACGGCGACCTGGTCTGGGTGGGGCACGATTCGCTCGGACCGGGCGACGGCAAGCTCGCCCTGTACCCGAGATCCACGCTCCGTCTTCTCTGGCGCGGCCCCGATGAGATGCCGGACTCATCGGAGGCGGCGACGATCGTCGAGTTCCTCGCCAGCCGCGGCGCCAGCTTCTTCCGTGACATCTACCTCGGCTCGGGAGGAGGCGACCCGGTTGCCCTCCTCGACCAGCTCTGGGACCTGGTCTGGACGGGCCACGTCACCAACGACACCCTGGCCCCGGTTCGGGCCCTGATCCAGCAGCGGAGCAGCAGACGGTCGGGACGTCCCGGCATCTCCTCCCAGTTCCCGCCCCATGCCGGTGGTCGCTGGTCGCTGACCGAGCACCTGGTGACCGGCGAAGTGAGCGACACCGAGCGTCATGCCGCATGGGCCCATCTCCTGCTCGACCGCTACGGGGTGCTCACGCGGACCGCCATCATGTCCGAGGGCTATCCGGGCGGGTTCAGCGCCCTCTACCCGCTTCTCTCCCATCTGGAGGAGACGGGTCGGGTGCGCCGGGGCTACTTCGTCGAAGGGCTGGGCGGTTCGCAGTTCGCCCTGCCCGGGGCGGTCGACCGTCTCCGCGCCGAGCCGAAGGGCGAGCTGGTCGTCCTCGCCGCCACCGACCCGGCCAACCCCTATGGAGCGGCCCTCCCCTGGCCCGAGGTGGAGGGCGCCAGACTGGCTCGGGATGCCGGCGCCTACGTGTTCCTATGGGCGGGCGAGCTGATCGGGTACCTCGATCGGGGCCGTCGTCACCTCACCGTCCTCCTCGAGGACAGCTCGACCTACGGGAACGTGGGAAGGGCCCTTTCCGAGATCGCGGCCCGACACCGGCGCACCACGGTCAACACGGTGAACGGGACCCCCGCCCCTCGCTCCCCCCTCGCCCCGGCCCTGGCGGAATGGGGATTCGCCACCGCCCCCAAGGGGCTCACCTACCGGGGGTGATCAGGCCCCGGCCGCCGATCACAGGGGTTGGGACTCGAGCACCTCGTAGGTGGTGGAGCGGAGCGCCGGGACTCTGCCCGCAGACTGGATCGTCTCCCGGAACTGCTCCGGTGTCAGCTCCTGGCCGTGGGCCGCGCCTGCCGACCGGGTGATGATCTCTCCCATCAGGGTCCCACCGAGGTCGTTGCAGCCGGCCTCGAGCAGTCGCCGCCCCCCGTCGAGCCCGAGCTTGACCCACGACGCCTGGATGTTGGGGACCAGCCCGTCGAGAGCGATCCGGGACACGGCGTGGATCAACACGACCTCGTCCCAGGTGGGGCCGGGCCTGGAGCGGCCCTTCAGGAAGATGGGCGAGCCCATGTGGACGAAGGGCAAGGGGACCATCTCGGTGAAGCCGCCGGTCCGTCGCTGGATCTGCCGGATCACCTCGAGATGATTGGCCCAGGAGCGGGGATGATCGATGTGGCCGAACATGATCGTCGATGTGGCTCGCAGACCCAGCTCGTGAGCGGTGATCATCACCTCGGCCCATTGTGAAGTCCTGATCTTGTCCGGGCACAGGTGGGCTCTGACCTCGTCGTCGAGTATCTCCGCTGCGGTGCCGGGGAGGGTGCCCAGCCCGGCCTGCTTCAGCTCCTCGAGGAAGCGGCGGACCGGTATGCCCAGGGTCTCCGCCCCCTGCCACACCTCGAGCGGGGTGAAGCCGTGGATGTGCATGTCGGGGAGCTCGCTCTTGATGGCCTCGACCACGTCGACGTAGAAGTTGCCGGTGAAATCGGGGTGGATCCCCCCCTGCAGGGTCACCTCGGTCGCCCCCCGCTCCCAGGCCTCCACCGCCTTGGCCACGATCTCGTCGAGACCCATCAGATAGGGCTCGCCGCGGAGGTTGAGACTGCGCGGGCCTTTGGAGAAGGCACAGAATCCACAGCGGAAGTAGCAGAGATTGGTGTAATTGATGTTGCGATTGACCACGTAGGTGACCGTCCCGCCCACCGCTCGCTCCCTGAGCACATCGGCGACGGAGGCGATGGCGTCGACCTGGTCGCCTCGGGCCCGGAACAGTCTCTCCATCTCCTCCCTGGTCGGGGGAGTTCCCTGAAGCGAGCGCTCCAGAATCGGGCCCAGCTCTCCTTGCGAGTCGGGATCGGTGAGAGGAGACCCGGCCGACCAGGCGCGATCGAGCCATTGGGCGGAGAAGCGACGCTCCGGGATGGGCGGGCTCATGTCCTTGCCAGGGGCCCACTCGTAGCGGGGACGGGCCGCACCCGAGCCGTCGACCTGCCCCAGCCACGATGTGAACGCCGTCGTGGGCAGGGTGCGACGAGCATCGTCGATCTCGACGCCCAACGGGAAGGCGGTCCGCTCCACCAGCCGGCGCTGGCCCAGGGAATCCCTGAGCTGACCGATCCGCTCCACGTCCCAATCACGTAACAGGAGGTCGGTGGCGCCCTGGTCGACCGCGCGCAGCGCCTGTGCCACGTCGTCGACGAAGACAGACACCGAGACTTCCAGACCGGGGAGACCGGCGAGGGAAACCATCGCGGCCGTCTCCGACCTGGTGCAGCGGAGATGACGGGCCCCGGACCTGGCCAACGCGTCCAGGATCGCCTCCTTGGCACCTTCGGCCAAGACCGTGATCCGCCATCCGGCCACCCCCCGGGCGGCCAGGGCGAGAGCATCCGACGGGGTCGCCACCCATGCCGCCGGAGTCACCTCCGAGACGTACTCGGCGACCACCAGCACACCCGCACGATGACCTGCCTCCACTTCGTCACTGGACGGAGAGGGGATCTCGACCACAGTGGTCCCCTCCTTGCGCCGGCTGGTGGCCGAAGGCTCGGCCAAGTGCTCGGCCGGCCTCAGTCTGAGGAATGTGACGCTCATAATGCTCCTGAAGTCTCCCTGATCAGCGCCAGGCCGTCCTCGTCGGAGGCGGCGATGACATCGGGGTAGAGGTCCTGGTGGATCCAATCCTGGTCGACGAACTCGGGGTAGACGGGAAGCCGGGGCCGCAGCTCGTACCCCGCCGTCTCGGTGCGTGCCCGAAGCTGGTCGAGATGGGGCCAGGGAGCCTCCGGGTTGACCCAGTCGATGGTGAGTGGGGACACCCCGCCCCAGTCGTTGATCCCGGCCTCGAGATACAACTCGAACCGATCGGTGAGATTGGGCGGGACCTGGACGTTGGCCTCCGGGCCCAGGATCCACCTGGCCAGGGCGACCACACGGGCGAACCAGCGCGGGACCGGCTCGGCGGAACGACGCATCGGGGTGTCGGCCTTGGCCCGGAAGTTCTGGATGATCACCTCCTGGATCGCCCCCGTCGCCTGGGACAGGTGGCGCAGGGCGAAGAGAGAGTCGACGATCTCGGCCCGGCTCTCCCCGATGCCGACCAGGATTCCGGTGGTGAACGGCACCTTGGCCCTGCCCGCCGCCTCGATGGTGGCGACCCGTTGCGCCGGGTCTTTGGACCGTGTGCCGTGATGAGGCATGCCCGGCTCCGTGAGACGAGGCGAGATGTTCTCCAGCATCATCCCCATCGACGGATTGGTGGGCCGGAGCAGCATCAGATCGTCATGATCCATGACCCCGGGATTGGCATGGGGGAACAGCGCTGTCTCGGCCCGGACCAGAGCCGACATCTCGGCGACGTACTCGATGGTGGAGGAGAGCCCTCTCCCGGCGAGGAACTCGGCCGCCTGGGGCCAGACCTGCTCGGGCCGGTCGCCGAGGGTGAACAGGGCCTCGGTGCACAGCGCCTCGTTCCCGGCCCTGGCAACGGCCAGGACCTCGTCCGGTTCCAGGTACATGCCGCCCGCCCCGGGAGGCTTGGCGAAGGTGCAGTAGGTGCATCGGTCCCGGCACAACGTGGTGAGCGGCAGGAACACCTTCCGGCTGTAGGTCACAGTCCGACCCTTGCCCTCGTCCCGGAGCTCACGAGCATGCCTGAACAGCCGGTCGTCGTCGATCCCGCCTTCCATATAACGAAGCGCCAGCTCCGGGTCGGGGCGGGGATGGGTGGCCACGCTCACAATCGGCCGCTCAGGCGATTCCCGACGAGGAGGCCCCGGTCATGCCACCGTCGACCGGGAGGACCACTCCCGTCATCCAGTCGGCCGCGTCCGAGGCGAGGAACACGATGGCGCGCGACACGTCCTCGGGTGTGCCCAGCCTCCCCAACGGGTGCATCCGGGCCGCCATCGCCTCGTCCTGCCACAACATTTCGGAGAGACGGGTCTTGACCACGCCCGGGGCCACCGCGTTGACCCTGATCCCCGGGGCCAACTCCAAAGCCAGCTGTTGAGTCATGTGCACCAACCCGGCCTTCGACACGTTGTAGGCGCCGGTTATCGGGCTCGGCCGCAAGCCACCGACCGAGGAGACATTGACCACCGACCCACCGCTCTTCTCCATCCACGCCCTGTAGGCGGCCCGCACCCAGAGCAGAGGCGCCCTCAGGTTGACCGCCCAGGTCTTGTCCAGAGCACCAAGGTCGACTTCCATCAACGGGCCGGCCGAGGGGTTGGTCCCGGCATTGTTGATCAAGATGTCGCAGGCCCCGAAACGCTCGATGGTGGCGGCGACCGCCTCCTCGGCCGACTCTTCCGAGTCGGCGCGGGCGGGCAGGGCGAGCAGCCGGGTGGGATCGACCCCGGCCTCGACCAGCTGGGCCGCTGCCGACTCGATGTTCTCCGCTTTGCGCGAGGTGATGGTGACACCCTCGGCCCCGCTCCGGGCGAATTCCAGCGCGGTGGCCTGGCCGATCCCGCGGCTGGCCCCGGTCACTAGCACGACCTTCCCCTCAACGCTGACTTCCACGTTCCTCCTCCGACCCCGGCTCTCGGCTCAATGACCGGCTCGCTTCACCCCGCCGTACTTCATCCGGGTGTGGGAGATGGCCGCGGCCGTCTGCTCGTCGTCGTTGACCCCGGCATCGACGATCTCACCGACGAAGAAGGTGTGGGTCCCCAGATCGAAGGCATGACGCACCTCGCAGTCCATCCAGGCCAGCGCCTCGTCGAAGATGGGCGCTCCGGTCGTTCCCAGGTGAACCGGGCGATCGTTGAGCGTGTTCCCGTCCCGTGTCGCCGGCTTGGAGAACTTGACGAACACCCGGGTGTCCTCGGCCGACCACAGATTCACGCTGAACGACCCACCGTCGGTCATGAGCCGGTGGGTGACCGCTTTGTTGTCGACGCCGACGCCGACCAGGACAGGCTCCATCGACACCTGGGTGATCCATGATGCGGTCATCCCGTTCCACTCCTCTCCGGCCGCCGATCCGATCAGGGCGAGCGCATTGGGGATCTTCCAGGTCACCTTGTTGATCAGTTCCGGGTCCACGTCACTCGCATCGGCAAAAGCGGAGATGACACCCTAATCTGACACCGGTGCGCATCCTGATCGCCACGACCGGGGTCCTTCCGTCAGCGCCGGTAGCGGAGCTGTGCCGACGTCTCCACTCCGACGACGGGCGAGTCACGGTGATGACAGTGGTTCGGGTCCCCCGGTCCTTCCTCGAGTCCCTCGATGACGACGTTCGCCGGTCCTTCCTCGACGATGCCGCTATCGGCTCCTCGGATGCAGAGGCCAAGGCGGCCCGGTACCTCGAGGAACGAGGCCAGAAGGCGGTGGAGCCCATCGTCGCCGGCCTCCGAGCATCCGGGATGGAAGCCGAGGTCCGGTTCGTCGAAGGCGACGACCCGGCCGAGGCGATCATCAACACCGCCGAGGACGTCGGAGCCGATCTGGTCATGATGGGGGCCACCCGTCGTCTCTTCACCGAGGAGGCATGGCGCAGTGTCTCGGCCCGGGTGATGGACAAGTCCCACCTCCCCGTGCTCCTCGTCCCCGGCACCCGTTTCGAGGACACCTCCGAGATGCCGGCCTTGGAGCTCTAGCTCCACCCTCGGCGTCCCTCCCGGCATTTCTGTCCCACCCGCTTCCTAGCTTGACCTCCATGAGCGTTTCATGGTGTGAGCACAAGCCGGTGTGGGTGGGGCGGATCGCCGTCGCCGCCTGCGCCCAGTGTGGGCAGGTCGAATGGTTCTCCGACGCCGGCCCGGTGGACCACGCCGAGGCGATGGCGTATCTGTTCGGAAGCTACGACCTGATCGGCCATCTCGACGCCTTGGCTGGTCCCACCTCGAGCGTGCTTGCCTACGCCGCCCCCAACGTCAGGAAGCGGAAGAACCTCGACGTCTTCCCGATGAACACCTGGCTGTCGGTGGGGCCGCGGCTCTGGCTCTCCCACGACGGCCAGGTGTTGCTCCTGGCCACCGACCACCAACTTCTCATCGAGAACCTGACCCGCGGGGCCTGATCACCCGCTACACCGATCCCGAGCTGAAGGTCAGGCTGTGGCCGCCTCGACGAACTGGGTCTGGTAGAGCGAGGCGTAGAGACCGTTGGCCGCGACCAGGGAGGCATGGGTGCCTTGTTCCACGATGGCGCCGTCGTCGATGACCAGTATCTGGTCGGCGGCACGGACCGTGGAGAGACGATGGGCGATGACCAAAGAGGTCCGTCCCTTCATCAGCACCTCCAGGGCCTCCTGGATCAGGGCCTCGGATCGGGAGTCGAGATGTGACGTCGCCTCGTCGAGGATCAGGATCTTGGGGTCCTCCAGCAACACCCGGGCGATGGCGATCCGTTGCTTCTCCCCACCGGAGAGCCGATAGCCACGCTCCCCCACCACTGTCTCGTACCGGTCCGGGAGCTTGGCGATCATGTCGTGGATGTTGGCGGCGCGGGCTGCAACCTCGAGCTCGTCCTGCGTCGCATCCGGCTTGGCGTACCGCAGGTTGGCGGCGATGGTGTCGTGGAACAGATAGGTCTCCTGGGTGACCACCCCGACCGAGGAGGCCAGCTCGCGCAGGGCGAGATTCCGGACGTCGTGCCCGTCGATGAGGACGGCGCCCTCGGTCACGTCGTAGAGCCTGGGCACCAGATAGGAGATGGTGGTCTTTCCCGCTCCGGAAGGGCCGACCAATGCGGTCAGGGTTCCCGGCTCGGCGACGAACTCGACGTCACGGAGAGCCCACTCCCGGGTCGAGGCCTGGGGAGCCGTGATCAGCTCCTCCTGGGAGCCATGTCGCCAGCCAAAGCGCCTCACCGCTTCCAGCCCCTCGGGCCCGTCGCTCCGATAGCGGAACCACACGTTGGCGAACTCGACCCGCCCGGTGACGGGCAGCAAGGGCTCGGGTGACTCCGGGTCGGGGATGTCGGTATCCAGGTCGAGCACCTCGAACACTCGCTCGAACGAGACGAGGGAGGAGGCAAACTCGACCCGTGAGTTGGAGATGGCGGAGAGCGGGCCGAAGAGCTGGGGAAGCAGGGTGGAGAACATGACCAGGACCCCGAGAGTGATGTCCTCCCGGATCACCATCAGTCCTCCCACCCAGAACACGGCGGCCGTGCCGACCGCCGAGACCAGGCCGAGGGCGGCGAAGAAGCCCCGGCCCACCATGGCGCGACGCACTCCAAAATCCCGGACCAGGGCGGCCTGGTCGCCGAACCGCTTCGACTCCTGGTCCCATCTCCCGAACAGCCGAACCAGGAGGGCGCCGCTCACGTTGAAAGCCTCCTGGAGGATCCCCGACATCTTCGACTCATGCTCCATCGTCTGCTGCGTCACTCGGCGCAGGACCTTGGCGACCCTTCGGGCCGGGATCACGAACAACGGGAGGGCGGCGACGGCGAGCAGGGTCAATCGCCAATCGGCCTGGAGCATCACCACCAGGATGAAAGTCACCGAGACCACGTTGGAGACGATGGTGACCAGAGTCCCGGTGATCGCCTGCTGTGACCCGACCACGTCGCTGTTGAGCCGGTTCATCAGCTCGCCGGTCCTGGTGGCGGTGAAGAAGCGGAGCGACATCCGCTGCAGATGGTCGAACAACTCGCGCCGAAGGTCGAAGATGATCCCTTCGCCCACCCGTGCCGACCACCAACGCTGGGCCACGCCGATCAGGGCGTTGACCAGTGGAACGAGGATCATCCCCACCCCGAGCAGTGTCAGCATCGAGACATCCCGGTCCGGCAGTGCCTCGTCGACCAGCAATCGAATCAGGATCGGGGGCACCACACTCAGCCCGGAGATGACGACGATGGTGACCAGGACCCCGATCAGACCGCCGAGATAGGGCCGGCCGTACGACCAGACGCGGCGCAGCAATGCCCGATCTATGTCAGGGCGGTCTTGTTCCTCGTCGTATTGCAGGTAGCTCCACCAGCCACCGGAATGGAAGATCCTCGGCCTCCGTGTCGGCGGTCAGAGGTTATCCGGAGGCGGTCTCTAGCTCGGCCAGAGGCACCAGGTCGGTCACCATCGCCTCGAGGACGGCGGGGGCGACGTAGGAACGGCCGAACAACTCGTATCGATGGTTGCCGTCGTACCAGATCAGCGTGTTGCCGTTTGACGCCTCCAGCGACCACACCGCCCGCCCCCCGATGGTGCCTGCGACGCACACCGAGGTGGTTCGGTCCTCGAAGCGAGTGCAGGAGGTGTCGGCGCCGGGCTCCGCCAGTTCCGCCACCGCCTCGGCGTCGTTCGATACCTGCATCACGATCATCTGGGCCACCGAGCGCGACCTGGTGTAAGGCTCGGAGGACCAGATGCCGAATGCCGCAACCGGATCGTCCTCCAGGTCGCCGGTCTCGTCGAAGACCAATTGGGAGGTGACGTACTCGGATAGGTAGGGAGTCGAGGAGGGAAACTTGATCTCAGGGATGAGGGCGACGATCTCTGCCCGGCTCGCCTGGATGAAGAGATCTCCACCACGACGGGCGAAGATCGCCACCTTCAGCGCCTCCGGATCGTCGAGGAACTCGCCGCCCAACCCGTCGTTGTACCACTTGAGTATCTCCGCGCCGACCACGATGGGGACCGTCGTCGCCAATGTGGTGGTGGTCAGCACCGTGGGCTCGCCGATCCAGTCCGAACTGCGTCGGCCCAACGAGGCGAAGGGCGCGTCCCCACAGGCGGTGAGGAAGAGCACCGTCACCAACAGCGCTGCCGTGCGGGCACGGTTACGCAAAATCCCTCCAAGGTCGGTTGATTCCCCTTTTGGCTCGCCATTGGAACGAGCCGGCCGATCCCGACGGTTCCCGTGACACGGCCAGACGGTTCCACTGACGGTAACAGCGGGGCACTTATCCTCCTGGTTGTGCGTCGCATCACCATGGTCACCGACTCCTATCCCGAGCATCCGGCCCTCGACGTGGCGGTCAGCCATTCGACCCTGTCCGCGGTGGCCAGGGGAGACATCCAGGGGGTCTTCAGGCTTCACGTCCCCGGGCCCGTGCTCGCCTTCGGCCGGGCCGACCGGGTCCAGCCGGGATACGCGGCGGCAGTGCGGGCGGCGCGGGCCAACGGGTTCGCCGCGGTGGAGCGACTTGCCGGGGGAAGGGCGGCGGTGTTCCACCAGGAGACACTCTCGTTCTCCTTGACCCTCCCCGAGCCCGAGCCCAGGGCCGGGATCCGGGAGAGATTCGAGACCACGGCCGGTGTCATGGTCGATGCCTTCGAGGCCCTCGGGATCGACGCCAGGATCGGGGAGTTGCCCGGCGAGTACTGCCCCGGGCAGTGGTCGGTCAACGTCGCCGGAAGGGTCAAGGTGATGGGCGTCGGCCAACGTCTGGTGAGAGGGGCGGCCCATGTCGGCGGCGTCGTGGTCGTCGACGACGGTGAGCGCATCCGCGACGTGCTCATCCCCGTGTATCGCGCCCTCGACCTCGACTGGGACCCTCGCACCTGCGGCGCCCTGGCCGACCGTTCGCCCGGGCTCGACAAGGGCAAGGTCACCGCTGCCATCATCGCCTCCATGGCGAAGAGGTTCGAGCTGGTCCCCGGGGAACTGCCCGCTCCAGTGCTCGATGAGGCCCGGGGCCTACTTCCCGACCACCTGCCCCAGGTGGCATGATGCGCGTACTGGTCCTCAACGGGCCCAATCTCAACCTGCTCGGGACCCGGGAACCGGAGGTCTACGGGACCACGACACTGAGCGACCTGGAAGACCAGATCGCGTCCTGGGCATCGGATCTGGGAATCGAGACCGACTTCCTGCAGACCAACCACGAGGGAGAGCTGGTCGAGGCGATCCATGGGGCGAGGGATCACGATGGGATCCTGATCAACCCCGGTGCCCTCACCCATACATCGCGCTCGCTGGGCGACGCCATCCAGTCGGTCGGGATCCCCACCGTCGAGGTGCACATCTCCAATATCAAGCAACGAGAGCAGTGGCGGGCCCGGTCGCTGGTGGCGCCGGTCTGCGTCCGCTCGATCTACGGCCGTGGTGTCGGCGGCTATCAGGATGGTCTGCGTCATCTCCGCAATCGGGCCGCAATGGGTCTTCGGACCATCCGCTATGGACCCCATCCCGATAACGTGACGGATCTTCGCCTCCCGGCCGGGGAGAGGGTGGGTGCGGCCATTCTGGTCCACGGCGGCCTCTGGCGGGGGGAGTACCAGCGTGACACCATCGAGACCCTGGCCGTGGACCTCAGCGAACGGGGCTTCGTCACCTGGAACATCGAGTACCGCCGGAGTGACGATGGCGGAGGCTGGCCCGGATCTCCCCACGACGTTCTCACCGCCTTCGACCTGATCAGACGGCATGAGTCGACCACGACACTGCCGATCGTCGTCATCGGGCATTCCGCCGGCGGCCATCTCGGACTTTGGGCCGGAGCTCGCAGGGCGGAGCACCTCGTGCTCATGGTCGGGCTCGCCCCGATCACCGACCTTTCGGCGATGGAGGCGGCGGGGGCGGTCGGCGCCGGCGACGCACGTCGTCTGCTCGACTCGGGGGCGCCGCCCCGATCGGAGCCTGTGCCGGGCAAGACGGTCCTGGTTCACGGTGCCGACGACGAGGTCATTCCCGTCGCCCATTCCACTCGACTCGCCGCACAGGCCAGGGTCGAGATCCTCCCCGGTCTGGGCCACTCGGCCCTCCTCGACCCGGGGCAGGAACATTGGCCGCTGGTCCTCTCCGAACTGGGCAACGCCACCGGCCGGCGATTCTGAGTTGCTTCAGTTATCCACAGTTCGGTAGGGTTTTGCACTTGGGCAGTGGGTCCCTGCACCCACCGTGGAGTCACCGCATATGCGTTTGAGACGCCTCTCGTTTATCGCTGGATGGGCGGCAGTCGCATTACTGGCAATAGCCGGCTTTGCGGCGTTTGGTACTTCGGGCAGTACACAAGCCGATCTCGACTTCGACGCGTCCGAAGCGAGACTCGGTCACGGCACCGGCGCCCGCGCCGGGCTTGTCTTTGCCGTCCTCGCCGGTGACGGCAGCGGCCCGATCGACCCTGGTGGACAGGGCGAGGTGGCGGTGGCGCCGGCGAGCGAAGAAGCCGAGGAGGAGCCGGTCACCGACGCGGCGTCGAGCGAGACCATCGCCTCCGACACCGCCGGCTGGCTATCCCAGGTCCAGGTGAGGGCCCTGGTATCGGAGTATTTTGCCGAAGAGGACGTCAACAAGGCGGTCCGGGTGGCATGGTGCGAATCCCGGTTCAGCCCCAGCTCCACCAACCTCCGCACCGGCGCGGTCGGGCTGTTCCAGCATTTGCCAAAGTACTGGGAAGAGCGAGCGGAGAAGGCCGGCTTCCCCAACGCCGACCCCACCGACCCCGTGGCCTCGACGGCCGCCGCCGCCTGGGCCGTGTACAACGGCGGAGGATGGGACACCTTCGCCTGCCGGGGCTGAGCCGGCGCGAAACCAGGTGCCCGAGCGCAACGTGAGAGGCGGCGAACTGGAGCCGTGCGGCTTCGACCCCGTCACCGGCTTCTATCGCGACGGCTCCTGCAACACCGGTGTCGACGACCTGGGCAGTCACACCGTTTGCGCCGTCGTCACGACCGAGTTTCTCGAGCATCAACGTGGCATCGGCAACGACCTGAGCACCCCGATGCCCCAGTACAGGTTTCCCGGCCTGCTCCCCGGTGATCGCTGGTGTGTCACCGCGATGAACTGGCTTCGCGCCCATCACGACGGAGTCGCCGCCCCGGTGGTCCTCGCCTCGACTCACGAGCGGGCCCTCGAGGTCGTCCCGCTCCAGATCCTCGAGGAGCACGCCGTGGATGTCCCGCCCGACCCGGGAGCCCTCGAGATCTGAGGCTGGCCGCCAGGGTTGGGCGCGATCGGGCCACGGCGGTTCGACTCGGTACGATCAGACCGTGAACCGGCGGTTTAGCGCTTTGGCCGTCATCGCGATCGTATCCGTCGCCTGCGCCCCAACGCCCCCGGAACGCTCGGCGTTGCCCGAGGTGGACGAGGTCCTCGATCCCCCGGCCGAGTGCGGCTTCCTGGTCGGCGATCCGCAAGGTGTGCTGGTCCAGGAGGTCGTGCCGGCCTCGGCCGCCGAGGGCATCCTCCTCGCCGGCGACGTGATCGTCAGTTTCGACGATCGGCCCACTCCCGATTCCGAAGCGCTTCTCACCGCCCTCTCCGACAGGGCGCCCGGCGACGTGGTCGAGGTCGGCTTCCTCAGAGACGACCGGGAGACACGAGGAACTCTGACCCTGGGAGCCAATCCGGACGACAACGAAGGCGACCCCAGGATCGGGGTGATGATCCGAACCCGGTTCCGGGTCGTTCCCGCCTCCGAGGCGACAGCCGAGCTGACGCCCGGGCCCCTGACCCGCCCCATCTCGATCGCGGGGACGATCTACCTCTTCGACCCGGAGTCCCACTCGTGGCAGAGAACGGCCCTGGACGTCTCCGACCAGGCGAACTGGGTGGCAACCACCGCCGGGTTGTACGCCATCGAGGCCGGTGTCGTCACCGACCTGGCCAACGAAGAGGAGGTCCCGCACGACCGTTTCGAGGACTGGGACCCGATCCGTTTGGTCGGGTCGATCGGACCCGACCTGATGCTGGTGGTCACCCAGGATCTCAACGACGGCACCGGGCGGGTCGCGGTCGGGATCTCGAGATTCGATCCCCGGGCCGGCGCCACCTCGTGGGTCGAGCCCGTGGTCGACGGCTTCGGGATCCCGGTCTTCGCGCTGGGCTCGCCCGATACCACCTCGATGGTCGTGGTCGGGGTGGCCGAGGGGGGCTCGGACATCACAGGTGTCGAGATCCGGGATGAGGACGGCTCGGTCTCAGGTTCTCGCCAACTGGTGGATCTGGGCACACCGGTGGGGTGGATGGACGAGGACAGAGTCCTGTTCCGAACCGATGTCGAGCTCGCCACGGTGCTCGATGTGGCCGGTGGCAGCACCGAGCAGATAGTGCTCGAGTCGGCAGTAGGCGGCATCCCCCTGTTCCCGGTCGGTGACTCCCGAAACGTGCTCGCGGTCGACGGGCAGACGCTCCTGCTCGAAGACCTGACTGTCACCGGCGACCTCCGAGTGGTTGCCGAGAACTGCATCATCGGGCGGGTCGGCGAGCCCGGGTGGGGTCTAGCCGAGCCCGGTTAGTCGCCTCGCCGCGTCTCCTCGATCTCGACCGCCTGAGGGTTGTTGCTTGCCACGACCTGGCGGCCGGAGCGGTGCAGCGCGGCTCGCTGCCGCTCCCCCGCCATCTCGTCGGAGACGGCCTGCCATCCTCGAGGCTCTCGCATCGCCCTGGACCCCGGGGGACTTCCCATGATCTCGGAAACCTCCTCGCCGGAGATGGTCTTCTTCTCCTCGAGCACCGCGGCAAGCTCGAGCACCTTGTCCTGGTGCTCCTCGAGCAATTCGCCGACTCGCCGGTACAGGTCCTCGAGACCGGCCTCGATCTCGGCCCTGCGCTCATTGAGGGCAGTGGAGACCGGGTTGGCGGGGCCACCGGCGCCGGTCTCCCGTGTGTTCATCGTCGAGGAGAGGCTCTGCCCCATGCCGTAGGAGCCTTCCATGAGTGCGGCCACCGTGGACGCCGACGAGAGGTCGCCCGACACGCCGGAGCTGTTGTCACCGGCGAAGAAGAGACGCTCGCCGGCCAGCGAGGCCAGTGAGACCATGATGTCGGTCTCCATCTCCGATCTCCACTGGGTGAACCGCTCCTCCTGGCCCATCGACTTGACCATGCCCAGGGTGGAGGCCCGCTTCTCGATTGCGACCATGTCGATGCGACGATGAGCACCGAGGAGATGGGCGGTGACCGCATGACTGGCCTCGTGGATGGCGACCGCAT
>DATHUL010000061.1:0-10246 GCA_035462285.1 Acidimicrobiia bacterium | reverse complement strand
GTAGTCGACTTCCTTGGGGGGGACGAACTCGACTTCGCCACCGGCGCGCCGCACCAGCACCCTGGGGTTCTGGAAGGCACCGTCCTCCTTGAGCGGGGCGTTGGCCTGGGCGATGACGAATCGCTCCTCCTCGATCGCAGTCAGGTACTCGACCTTGGTGGTGACCTTGCCCGACTCGACCTTCCGATATGGGGTCTCGATGAACCCGAACTCGTTGACCCGCGCGTAGGAGGCGAGAGATCCGATCAGACCGATGTTCGGGCCTTCCGGGGTCTCGATCGGGCACATCCGGCCGTAGTGGGAGGGATGGACGTCGCGCACCTCGAAGCCGGCCCGCTCCCGGGAGAGGCCGCCGGGTCCGAGGGCGGAGAGACGGCGCCGATGGGTGAGCCCGGCCAGCGGGTTGGGCTGGTCCATGAACTGGGAGAGCTGGGAGGTTCCGAAGAACTCCTTGATCGCCGCGGTGACAGGCCGGATGTTGATCAGGCTCTGCGGGGTGATCGCATCGGGGTCCTGCGTGGTCATCCGCTCCCGGACCACCCTCTCGAGACGGGTAAGCCCGACCCGGACCTGGTTCTGGACCAACTCGCCCACGGTCCTGATGCGACGGTTGCCGAAGTGGTCGATGTCGTCGGTGTTGACGTTGACCTCGGTCCCGACATGGGTGACCATGGTCGACTCACCTGCGTGCAACGCCACCAGGTACTTGATGGCGTCGATGATGTCCTCGTCCCGGAGAAGCTGGAGACCCTCGGCCCGATAGTCGGCAGGCGTCTCGACCCGGTACTTCTGACTGATCTTGTAGCGGCCGACCCGGGTCAGGTCGTAGCGCTTCGGGTTGCGGAACAGGGTCTGGATCAGGCCACGTGCCGACTCGACCGTGGTCGGCTCACCGGGGCGGAGCTTGCGGTACAGGTCGAGCAGCGCGTCTTCCTTGCTGTGGGCGGTGTCCTTCTCGATCGTGTTCCTGATCGACTCGGCGTTGTCGAACAGGGCGAGTATCTCCTCGTCGGTCTCGGCGATGCCGAGCGCCTTGAGGAAGGCCGAGATGTACTGACGCCGCTTCCGATAGACCCTGACCCCGATGGTGTCCTTCTTGTCCGTGTCGAACTCGAGCCATGCGCCACGGCCGGGAATGATCTTGCCCGAGTAGATCTCTTTGTCCGAGGTCTTGTCCGAGGTGACGTCGAAGTAGATGCCCGGGGAGCGGACCAGCTGGGAGACGATCACCCGCTCGGTGCCGTTGATGATGAAGACGCCCTTGTCGGTCATGATCGGGAAGTCGCCGAGGAAGACCTGCTGCTCCTTGATCTCACCGGTCTGCCGGTTCATGAACCTGGCGGTGACGAACAGGGGCATGGCGTAATTGGCGTCCCGCTCCTTGGCCTCCTCCAGGGTCATCTGGGGCTCGCCGAATCGATGGTCGGTCAGCTCGAGGGCAAGCGATCCGGTGAAGTCCTCGATCGGGCTGATCTCTTCGAAGATCTCACGGAAGCCCTCGTCGAGGAACCACTGAAAGGACTCGTGTTGCACCGCCAGGAGATCGGGAAGGGGCAGGACTTCGGGGATTTTTCCAAACGAGAAGCGCTCAGCAACGCGCGAAACCAAGGGGGGCCTCCTGAGGAATGCGGATCAGATCTAAGTAACGCAGACAAGGCATGCTAACAGACGCGTCAGCATGCCTTCAATTGAATCTTCAGCTGTCAAGACAGATCGCCCGGCGATCTGTCCCGGACCCCGGAGGGTCGTAGGTCAGCATACAGCGGAGCGCCGAAAAGCGTCAAGGGTTTGACCGCCTCCGGCGGTCAGACGCTATGCGCAACGAGCAACGAGCAATGAGCTGCCCGCCCCGGATCATCCCTCTGGCTCGTCGCTCGTACCTCGTCGCTCGTAGCCTAAGAAACCGAGATGCGCTGGAGACGATCGGGGTCGAGCACCCGGATGTGTCGATATCCCGTCTCGACCGCGCCCTGCTCGCGGAGACGGCCCAGGGCCTCGTTGACCGACTGCCGGCTCACCCCGAGCAAGGTGGCGATCGTGGTCTGGGAGAGGTGGACGTCGCCCCGGGTGTCCGCCTCCTCGCCGAGCAGGTCGGCGACCTGGCCCAGGACGGTCTTGTGCATCAGCCGGATCACCCTGCGCTGCATCCCCTCCAGCTGTCTCAGACCGGCCACCAGCCAGCGGAGACAGATCGCCGGGTTCCGGGCCAGCTCGCGGAGCAACCGGTCGCGGGCGAAGCGGAACACCCTGACCCGGGTCAGCGCCTGGGTCGAGGAGACGTAGGGGGTGCCCCCGAACATGGCAATGTCCCCCAAGACCGCTCCGGCCCCGACCTGGGCGACCACCCGCCTCACGCTTCCCTCGCCCCGATAGACCTCGATCAGACCGGACTCGACCAGATACACCGCCGCAGCCTCTTCGCCCTCCCGGAAGAGATGGGCCCCCGGGTACTTGGAGACGACCTCGGCCACGCCGACCAGGGACTCGAAGTCCTGGGTGCTGAGCGGGGAGTAGTCGGGCCGGCCGAAGGAGCGGGCCAGCCAGGCCATGTGCTGCTGATCGGCCTGGTCAGCCATCGGCTCGGAAATCATCGGCCTCACGCCGTTGTCTCCCATGCCCAGGACATGAAGCGATTGGCCGTACCATGTCAGGGGATTTGGCCAAGCACGCCGCCCCGCTCTCCGTATTCACCTGGGCCTTTCTCGCTCTCGGCCTGATCCTCTTCGCCCTGGCCGGCCTGGGCTGGTCCAACCACGTGGCGAGCGAAGGGGAGTTGGTGGCGCACAACGTGAGCTACGCCGGGGTCCCGATGGGCGGGGCCGTTCCGAGCCAGGTCGAGTCGGCGGTGTCCGACCGGGCAGCCGCGGTACTCGGCCAAGAGGTCACCATCGACTTCGGAGGGGGCGAGCTCGCCCTGTCCCTGGAGAAGATGGGCTTCTCGTATGACCGTCCGGCCAATGTTGCCGCCATCCTCGGCGCCCGACATCGAGGTTCGGTGTGGAGACAGTTCTCATCCTGGGCGATCGGAGGACTGAGGACACACGTGGTTGAGGAGCAGTGGGCGTTCGACCCGGACCAGGCCCGGATCGCGCTGGACGACCACCCGGGCCTGACCCCGATCGAGGTGGTCGAGCCCGGGATCGAGCCCGACGGCAGGGGACGGCTGGTCCTGATCGAAGGCGTGGTCGGGACCGAGGCCGACATCGACCAGATCGTGGAGCGATTGGGCGCGGTCGACCTCACCCGGCCCCCGGATCGCATCGAGATCGACGTCGAGTCCATCCTGCCCACGGTCTCGGACGAGCAAGCCGGGGAGACGATCGACCATCTCAACGAGCTGACCGGCGAGGGTGTGCAGGTCTCGGTCAACGGTCGGCATGCGACGCTCACCGCCGCCAGGTTGCAGACCCATCTCGTCATCGAAGTCGACGGCGGCGAGATCGGAGTCCGCTTCGACGGCGACGGGTTGCAGACCACCCTGGAGAACACCATCGTCGGGCCGGTGGGATCGTTCCTCGAGCCCACCTTCGATGTGAGCGACGACGTCGTCACCGTGGTGACCACCGGCGAACCACCGCCGGTCTGTTGCCGTCCCGGAGTCGGCGAGTGGCTGGGGGGGCGAATCCTGGACGGCGCCAGCGGGCCCTTCGGCCTCCAATCGAGGCCCACCGACGATCCCGCCCTGGTCGCCTGGGCCGACGGGAGCCTGATCGTGGAGAAGGTGAGCGAGTTCACCACGCCCCACGCCTGCTGTGAGACCCGGGTTCTCAACATCCAACGGATGGCCGACCTGGTTCGAGGGGTGTATCTGGTGCCCGGAGAGACCCTGTCCCTCAACGAGTACGTCGGCCCCCGCACGGTGGAGAACGGCTTCCTGCCGGCCGGGGCGATCCGGCAGGGCCATCTCATCCAGGAGGTGGGTGGCGGCGTCTCCCAGTTCGCCACCACCATCTTCAATGCGGCTTACTTCGCCGGGATGGACTTCGAGGAGTACCGGAGCCACACCATCTACTTCTCCAGGTACCCATACGGCCGGGAGGCCACCATCTCCAACCCGGCACCGGACCTGGTCATGACCAACACCACCGACTACCCGATATTGATCTGGACCTCGTACACGGACGAGTCGATCACGGTGAGCATGTACTCGACCAGTCACGTCGTGGTCGACGAGATCGACCAGCGCACCTCTCGCCGTGGCGCGTGCACGCATGTCGAGACCGACCGGCAGCGGACTTACCCGGACGGTCGGGTGCTGGTCGACACGGTCGTCGCCGACTACCGGCCGGCCGAAGGCATCGACTGCAGCGGGAACCCGATACCGCAACCGATCGGATGACCGGGCCCGGGCCGACCGGGCGGGCCGGGGACAAATCTACGACCCGACCACCGGATCGTCTCCGAACCCCAGCGTGCTCATCAGGATGAGGACCGCGGCGAAGATGATCACGGCCGCGATCAGCCCGACCAGCCAGGGTGGCCACCGCCGTCTGTCGTCGTTCATGGAGCTCATTGTGCCCCATCGCCGCGGATGAGACGAGCGGAACTGACCAGGGCCCCGGTCCGAAGACCGGGGCCCTGGCTGTCACGGGCAAGGAGATGTGAGACTGCTCAGCCGGTGAGCGCCTCGTGAACCGTGCCGATCTCGATCTTGCGAGGCTTGGCTGTCTCCGCCACCGGAATGGACACGGTCAACACTCCATGGTCGTAACCGGCCTCGATCCGATCGGGGTCGAGGCCCTCGCCGAGGAAGAACTGGCGAGAGAAGGAGCCGGTTGGGCGCTCGTTGAGCAGGACCTGGACCCCCTCCTCGCGCTGCCACTCCCGCGAGGCGCTCACGGTGAGGGTGTTCTTCTCCACCGTCAGGTCGATCGAGTCGGGATCGACTCCGGGAAGATCGAGATGGAGCCAGAAACGATCGTCCTTGCGGTAGGCATCCACCGGCATCAGGCTGAAACGGTTGCCACCCCACACCTGACGGGTGAAACGATCGAAGTCGGAAAACGGGTCGGTGCGCATCAACATCTTCACATACCTCCTGATGTATATGGGATTACCGTAGCCAATACTACCCACTAAACCTGACATGTCAAGTAGCAGGTTTGCTGCTGGTCTCACTGTGGCTTCGATCGTCGCGGCGGGACCGCTCCGAACCCTTCCCCGACCCCCCTCCCCCGTCTCCGGTATCCCGACCCCCGGTCTAAAGGAAACGGCGGCGGCGACCGATTGACATGGTGTGAAGACAACTACTTGGCAGACTGGGGAACGGAAAGGTCCGGGGATGAAGCGCAGGTTCTTCGGCACGCTCGGTCTGGCCGTCGCCTGGTCGGCGGTGGCATTGGCCGGGGTGACCTTGGGCTGGGTGCTCCTCGGGGCGGCGCTGATCGGCATTCTGGGCACCATCGGCCTCGAGCCCCCGCGACGGCGCCGAGTGGTCGCCGTCGAGCTCAGCTACGTCTAGCACCTCCCGCACCGTCCTCGTGACCGGCATCTCCTACGATGCCGCCGGTGACCCAGGAGCCGTCCGACCTCCAACGCTTCCTCGGACCCGACCGTAGGAGCATGCCCCGGCCCCGAGGGATCGCCCTCGTGGTCACCTTCATCGCCCTCGGCATCACCGCCGGTCTGTTCGCGCTGCGCCCCGGCGATGCCCCCCTCCTCGATCGCTCGCTCTTCGGGTTCGCCGACGAGGTGATCCCGGCCCGGGTCCAGTCCGTGGAACGGGGCCCATGCAGCTACGCCCCCGACTTCGACTGCCAGGCGGTGGTGTTCGACTTCGACACCGAGACTCGCGCCGGCTCCTACCTGCAGGAGTTCGCCGAAGAGACCGGGTCGCCGGTTTTCCGGCCTGGCGATCCGGTCTACCTCTCGGTGGTCTACGGCACCGACGGCACCGAGGCATTCAACTACCACGATCGGGACCGGGGCCCCCTCCTCATCGCGGTGGCGGCCGGATTCGCCGCGGCCGTGGTCGCCCTCGGCCGACTCCGCGGCTTCGCCGCCCTGGTCGGCCTGGCCATCAGCATCGTCGTCCTGATCGGGTTCATCGTGCCTTCGATCATCGCCGGGCGCGATGCGGTGTTGGTGGCGGTGGTAGGCGGGGGGGCAATCGCCCTCGTCTCCCTCTACCTGGCCCACGGATTCACCCCGTTGACCCATGTCGCCGCGGTCGGGGCCTTCTCCGCCCTCGCCTTGACCACGGGGCTCTCCTGGGCGGTGGTCGGGGTCGCCGAGCTCAGCGGGTTGGCCAGCGAGGAGGCCTTCTACCTGCTCCCCATCCCCGATCTCGATCTGACCGGTCTTGTCTTGGCCGGGATCGTGCTCGGCGCGATCGGGGCATTGGACGATGTCACGGTCACCCAGGCCTCCGCGGTGTGGGAGGTGAGCAAGGCGGACCCAGGATTGAGCCAGAAAGCGCTCTTCGACTCCGGCCTTCGCATCGGCCGGGACCACATCGCCTCCACGGTCAACACCCTGCTGCTCGCCTACGCCGGCGCCGCCATGCCCTTATTGATCCTGTTCAGCCTGGCCGGTCTCCCGCTCGGGGTGGTGGCGAGCTCGGAGGTGGTGACCGTGGAGATCGTGCGCACCCTGGTCGGTTCGATCGGTCTGGTCGCGGCGGTCCCGATCACCACCTGGCTGGCGGCCAGCCACCGGGCGAGGCGGACGACATGAGCAGAGGGTCGGCGGAGCAGAAGAGGGTGATCGGCTGGCGGGAATGGGTGCAACTCCCCGATCTCGGGGTGGTGGAGATGAAGGCCAAGGTCGACACCGGGGCCGACAACTCCTCTCTGCACGCCTTCAACGTCGAGCGGATCGAGAGGGACGGCACGGAGTACGTTCGCTTCGAGATCCACCCCAGGCAGAGATCGAAGAAACCGACCATCCATTGCGAGGCGCCGCTGGCCATGGAGAAGAAGGTGAAGAACCCCGGTGGCCGCACCGAGCTGCGACCGGTGATACGGACACGGGTGGTGGTGGCCGGTGAGGAGCTCGAGGCGCTGGTCAACCTGACCAGCCGCGACGAGATGGGCTTCCGCATGCTGCTGGGACGACGGGCGGTGCGGAGCAGATTCGTAATCGACCCGGGCCGCAGCTACCTCGGTCCCCGTCCCAGCCGGGAGGAGGGCCGATGAAGATCGCCATCCTCTCCCGCAACACCGGTCTCTACTCCACCCAGCGGCTCAGGGAGGCGGCACTCGACCGCGGGCACGAGGTGGCGGTGGTGGACTATCTGCGCTGCTACATGGAGATCTCGGCCCGAAAGCCCAAGGTGCTGTTCCGGGGCGAGGAGGTGAGGCCCGACGCGGTGATCCCCCGCATCGGCGCCACCTACACCTTCTACGGCGCCGCGGTGGTCCTCCAGTTCGAGATGGCCGGCGTGTTCACGCTCAACGACTCCCAGGCGATCAGCCGGTCACGGGACAAGCTGCGATCCCTGCAGCTTCTCTCCAGGGCCGGGGTCGGGTTGCCCACCACCAGCTTCGCCCATTCCACCCAGGACATCGACGGGTTGCTCGAAGTGGTGGGCGGCGCCCCGATCGTGGTCAAGCTGCTCGAAGGCACCCAGGGGCTCGGTGTGGTGCTGGCCGAGACCCGGAAGGCCGCCGAGTCGGTCATATCGGCATTTCGTCAGCTCGATGCCAACATCCTGGTCCAGGAGTACATCAAAGAGGCGCGCGGTGCGGACATCCGGGCCTTCGTGGTCGGGGGCAAGGTGGTCGCCGCCATGAAGCGCCAGGCCGGTCCCGGCGAGTTCAGATCGAACCTCCATCGCGGTGGGGTCGGCGAGGCGATAAAGCTCACCCCGGGCGAGAGGGCCACTGCCGTTCGGGCCGCCAAGACCATGGAGCTGAGCGTGGCCGGTGTGGACATGCTCCAATCCGACAGCGGTCCCATGGTGCTCGAGGTGAACTCGTCGCCGGGGCTGGAAGGAATCGAGGCGGCGAGCGGTGTCGACATCGCCGACGCCATCATCGAGTTCATCGAGGACAACGCCGAGCACGAGCCGGGCGGACGCGGGCGTGGTTGACACCCGCAACGACCCGATAACGATCGGCAAGACAACGGTGTCCCCGGGGCGAAAGGTTCGGATCGAGCTCCCTTTCGCCCATCTGCCATCCGGGACCGAGGCGGCCCTTCCGATCGCGGTGATCAACGGGCGCACCTCCGGCCCCAACGTCTGGGTGTCGGGCGGCGTCCACGGGGACGAGATCAACGGGGTCGAGGTGGTGCGGAAGGTGATGAGGGCGCTCGACGCAAAGAAGCTGCGTGGCGCGGTGATCGCAGTGCCCATCGTCAACCCGCTCGGCTTCCTGATGCGATCCCGCTACCTCCCGGACCGACGCGACCTGAACCGGGTCTTCCCCGGGTCGCCGCGCGGCTCCACCGCCTCCCGGCTCGCCCACCTGTTCATGACCGAGGTGGTGTCGCACTGCTCGGTCGGCATCGACTGTCACACCGCCTCCAACCACCGGACCAATCTCCCCCAGCTCCGGGCCGACATCGACGACGCCGAGACCCTTCGCCTGGCCCGGGCATTCGGCGCCCCGTTCATCATCAAGTCGCGTCTCCGCGACGGATCGCTTCGTCAGGCGGCCACCGAACAAGGGATCAAGATGCTGCTCTACGAGGGGGGCCAGGCCGACCGGTACGACCAGGAGGCGGTCGAATTCGGTTTCGCCGGGGTGATGAGGACACTCCGGTCGATGCGGATGGTCGAGGGCAGGCTGCCCGCGGCGGGCAACAGCAGGCTGGTCCGACGAACCCAATGGGTGCGGGCGCGCCGGGGCGGGCTGGTCGAGATCTCGCCCGGATTGGGAGACAAGGTGGAGGAGGGTGAGGTGGTGGCGTCGATTTCGGATGCCTTCGGGCTGAGACCGACCCGGGTCAAGTCCGCTCTGTCCGGCTGGGTCATCGCTCGCACCCTCAACCCGCTGGTCAACCCCGGGGACCCGGGGCTCCCGATAGCCGCCGAGAAGGGCCCGGACGTAGACGGGCCGGCGGAACGACGCGCCTGAGCCAGACGCGCAAGAGCCACTGGCCCGGCGCCTCCCGGCTCAGGACGCCTTCTCGACCTCCTCGATCCAGCGGCGACGGATCGACCGGCGCTCCAGCGGGGTGTGCCCGCCCCAGATACCTTCACTCTGGTTGGTCTCTATCGCCCAGGTGAGGCACTCCGAGGCAACCGGGCAGGTGGAACAGATCGCCTTGGCCTGCGCGATCCCGGCCAGGTCCTCGGGATCGGGGAAGAACGACACCTCGTCGACCACGCCGAGACATGCCGCCTCCTCCCTCCAGGTGGAGAACTTCACATCGATCGCCACGGGGCTAACCATCTCTGAGCACCGATAAACGCATCATCAAGCCCTTTCGTTCCCCGGCACGGGCGGATATCAAACCCCGCGGGGCGGTTGGGACGAGGGGACCGGGGAGAGCCGGTCCCCGGATGGTCAATCGACCATATAGGGGTCGGGAACGGCGCCGGGCCCGAGCCGCCCCAACTCGGCGCGGGCCACCGAGCGTCGGTGAACCTCGTCGGGCCCGTCGGCGATCTGCAGCCAACGCCCCATGGAGTAGAACCGGGCCAGCGGGAAGTCGTCGGTGAACCCGGCCGCCCCGAACAACTGGATGGCACGATCGGCCACCTCGGTGAGAAGGGCGGGGGCGACCACCTTGATCGCCGCCACCTCGGTCCGAGCCGCCTTGACCCCGACCTCGTCGATCATCCAGGCGGTCTTGAGCACGAGTAGGCGAGCCTGCTCGATTCGGATCCGTGCCTCGGCGATCCACGCCCTGATCACTCCGTGCTCGGACAGTGGCCTGCCGAATGCGGTGCGAGCCTGTGAGCGCTGCACCATCAGGTCGAGACATCGCTCGGCCGCCCCGATGGCGCGCATGCAGTGGTGGATCCGGCCCGGGCCGAGCCGCGCCTGGGCGATGGCGAACCCCCCGCCCTGCTCTCCGAGCAGGTTGGAGACCGGAACCCGAACGTCGTCGAAGAGGATCTGCGGGTGGCCGCCACGATCCTGATAGCCGAACACCGTCGGCTGGCGCTCCACCTCGACGCCAGGGGTATCCATCGGCACCAGCACCATCGACTGGCGACGGTGAGGCTCGACGTCGGGATCGGTGACCCCCATCACTATCGAGATCTTGCATCGCTCAGATGCGCCGCCGGAGCTGAACCACTTCCTGCCGGTGATTCGGTATTCGTCTCCCTCTCGTCGGATCCGGGTCCGGATGT
>DATHUL010000060.1:0-9490 GCA_035462285.1 Acidimicrobiia bacterium | reverse complement strand
CTATCGAACCGCTCTCGACAGCGGTTACCTGTGGCACGAATTCGGTGACAGCCACCTGATCCTGCCCGGCTAGTCGCCGGGGCTCAGCCCGATCCGGTCTCGCTTCCGAGACGGGCGAAGGGCTCTGTGGAGAAGACGACCTCGAGGGGGACGTCGAAGTACTCGGCGATCTTCAACGCCAGATAGAGGCTGGGGCTGTACTCCCCGCGTTCCAGATACCCGATGGTCTGATAGTGCACTCCCAGAGCCTCACTGAGCTGGCGCCGGGAGATCCCCCGCTCGGCCCGCAGCATGGCGATGCGGTTGTGGACGAGGTCGCTCACCTCACCCACTGCATCGCTTGCTCCCGAGCCGCCTCGACCTGGGAGCCGGACTGCCGCCGCGCCATCCGGCGCAGCACCATCGGGGCGATCAGCGCACCGACAACCGCCCAGGCCCCGAGCACGGCCACGGTCTCCACCGTCCGCCACGACCCGCCGATCTCGAGGGCGGCGGCCGCGTCGGGGAGAAACGCCGAGCGCATACCGAGCCCGACCCAGTACATGGGGAAGCTCTGGGAGACGACCTGCACCCAGTCCCAGAGACCGTCCATCGGGGAGAAGATCCCGGAGATCGCCAGGAGCACGAAGATGGGCAGCATCCCCCAGGTGCCGACCTTCTGCACTCCAGGTACCAATGACCCGATCACGATGCCGATCGGGAGCGTGGCCAGCAGACCGAGCAGGACCACCCAGATCACAGTGACCCATCCGCGAAGACCGTTCTGCATCATGTTGTCGAAGAGGAATGCCCCCGGGATCAGGATCACCAGGAACGATGGGATCAGGCTCAACGTGTTGAGCAGGATGTGACCGGTGACGTGCCCGATCAACCCTCGTGGCACTGCCCTGGCGCGGAGCAAGGTGCCGTCTTCCCGCTCCATGGCCAGGGCGTAGGCCGGGCCGATGACCAGGCTGAACACCAGGAGCGCCCCGAGGATGCTGGGCAGGGCGACGGTCGGGTAGAACATCGAGGTGCCCTCGATCTCGTTGTTGCGGTTGAGGAAGAGGTAGAGCAGGACACCCCCTGATGTGAACAGGTAGAACCCCTGGTCCTGAGGGCTCTTCAGGCTGAGCATGAACTCGGTCCAGCCTCGCTGTATCCCGGTCTTGATCGCGTGCGTGGTCGGGTTCATGGCTTGACCTCCTCGAAGGCGGTGGCCGCCTGGGCGGTATGCCCGGTCTCGTGTTGTTGCACCATGGCTATGTAGGTGTCCTCGAGCGTGGCCCGTCGCACCTCGAGGTCGGTGATGTCCTCGTGCTGCCCGAGCAGGGTGCGCACGAAGCCGATGGCGTCAGGGGTGGCATGCACGAACTGCTCCCCGTTTCGACTCCAGCGCACCTGGGCCTCCCGGGTAACCTGCCGGGCGAGCTGGTCGGCGCTGCCGTCGGCGACGATGCGACCTCCGGCCAGGATGAGGATGCGATCGGCCAGTTTCTCAGCCTCGTCGAGGTCATGGGTGGTCAACAGGATGGTGGTGTCCTCGAGGTCGCTCAACCGGTGGACGATGTCGTGGAACTCTCGCCTCGCCTGCGGATCGAATCCGGCGGTTGGCTCGTCGAGGAAGAGGAGCTCGGGACGCCCGATGATCCCCACCGCCACGTCGAGACGACGACGCTGCCCCCCGGACAGGGTCCGGATCTTCTGCTCGGCCTGCTCCTCGATCCCGACCATCCTGATCAGCTCCTCGACATCGTGGGGACGGGCCCGCTCCGGGGTGGAGTACGGCTGGTAGTAGCGGCCGAGATGGGTGAGCAGGGCGCGCGGTGTCCACCGGGCATGGTCCCGCCAGGACTGGAGCACTACCCCGACCCGGGCCCGCCAGTTCTCGTCGGCGTGGGCGGGATCGACCCCGAGCACAGACACCGCCCCGTCGGAGGGCAGCCTGAAACCCTCGAGGATCTCGATAGTGGTGGTCTTGCCCGCCCCGTTCGGGCCGAGCAATGTGACCACCTCACCCCGGTGCACGTCGAACTCGACCCCATCGAGCACGTCGACCTCGCCGTAGCGCATGCGGAGTCCTCGGACCTCGACCACCGCTTCCCTAGTACGACCTGTCATGCTCTTCTTGCCTTCCGTACTGGTCCCCCTACGAAATGTAGCAGATCTGCTACAAGGGCGCAACCGGGTCATTTCTGAACTGGATGTGACATTCGTCTCTACCCCTGCTCGCCGGCTCACGCTAGTGACGGCAGTAGCGGTCCCCCCGAGGGGAGATGGCTGTGACCACAACGACCGAACGGGAAACGACAGAGGTCGGCCGTCGAATCGGGTTCGGTGACCCCGACATCGAGAGGGTGATGGCGGGGGTCGCCAACCGCCGGAACGCGGTCGGGCTGGCGCTGGGAGTGGTAGACGACGGTGGCCTGAGGGTCTTCAAGGGGCACGGGCTGGCCGACATCGCCTCGAACACCCCGATAACCGAGGACACGGTGTTCCGGATCGGCTCGATCACCAAGACATTCACCGCCGTCGCCCTGATGCAACTGTGGGAACAAGGCCTGGTGGACCTGGACGCCCCGGCCAATGGATATCTGCGCGGCTACAGGCTGGTCCCGACGGACCCGAGTTGGCCGGCGGCGACAGTGCGGCATCTTCTCACCCACACCGCCGGCATACCCGAAGTGCTACGCCTCGCCGACCTGTTCCATCCAACTTGGGGTCCTTTTGAGTCCCGTCCCCCGATTCATAGTGTGGAGATCGGGCAGCCCATCCCGTCGCTGGCCGACTGCTACCGCCAGGGTCTGAGGACCCTGGTCGAGCCGGGCGCCGACTTCGCATACAGCAATCACGGCTTCGCCACGCTCGGCCAGATCGTCGAGGACGTGAGCGGCGTTCCTCTCGAGTGCTATCTCCGGGAGCACATCTTCGAGCCACTCGGCATGACCGACACCGACCTGATGCGAAGTGCGGTGGCACGCGAGCGGTTGGCGACAGGGTACGTCCTCGAATCGAACGGGCCGAAGGCGGTCGTCGACCGGGAATGGGTGGGGAGCGGCGGCGGCGGTGCCTATTCCTCGAGCCGCGACATGGCGCGGTATGTGACTGCGCTGCTCGGCGGCGGGCGCAATCAGCACGGCTCGATGCTGACACCGGGAACGATCAGTTCCATGTTCCAACCCCACTATCAGCCCGATCCTCGTCTCCGCGGAATGGGTCTCGCCTTCTTCATCGACGACGCCGGCGGGCACCGCATGGCCGGGCACGACGGAATCCTCCCGGGATTCAACTCGGGTCTCTGGCTGGCTCCCGACGACGGGATCGGAGTGATCGGATTCACCAATGGGTCGAAGGGGGCGATGGTATGGCTCGCGACCGAGATCGACCGGTTGATGCGCCATCTCCTCGAGGTCCCGGAAGTGAGCGTCCGGAGCGATGTTCCACAACACCCCGAGATCTGGGGGCAGCTGTGCGGGCGCTATCGGCTTTCTTCGGTTGGCGACCTACGCGGCCGCGCGGTGATGGGCGGCGGCGCCCAGGTCCTGGTGCAAGGTGGCCGGCTCACGATCCGCTTGCTGACGCCCGTGCCCGCCCTGTATCGGGGCTTCCCGCTACATCCCGACGACGCGGCCGACCCACGCGTCTTCAGGGTCGACCTCTCCGGATTGGGGATGCCCACCGTTCGCCTCGTGTTCGGATCCGACCACGGGTCGGGCCCGAGGGCAATCCACACCGATCTCGGAGGGCAACCCATATCGCTCTACAAGGAGCTGCACCGATGAGCAACCCGACCACCCTCCCCAAGAAGGGCATCCATACACCGACCGATCTGTGGCGCATGAGCGCCCTCGAGTTGGCCGAGACGATCCGGAGCCGGCAGGCCTCGAGCAGAGAGGTCATCGAGGCCCACTTGCAGCGAATCGAAGACGTGAATCCGTCCCTCAACGCGGTGACCGTCGTCCTGGCCGAGCGCGCCCTCGAGGAGGCGAACACGGCCGACGGCGCAGCCATCGGTGGCGATGATCTTCCGCCTCTTCACGGTGTCCCGTTCACGATCAAGGAGAACATCGATCTGGCCGGCACCCCGACCACTCATGGGCTGAAGGCCCTGGCGGGCGCATTTCCGGGCCAGGACGCTCCCGCCGTGGAGCGGATGCGGGCGGCTGGTGCGATCCCGATCGGCCGGACCAACCTCCCCGACTTCGCCATCGGCTGGCACACCGACAGCGAGCTGCGAGGAGCGACTGCCAACCCCTGGGACCGATCCCGGACCCCCGGCGCATCCAGTGGCGGTGAGGCCGCTGCCCTCTCCACCGGCATGACCCCGTGGGGACTGGGCAACGACACGGGCGCATCGCTGCGCTGGCCGGCTCAATGCTGCGGGATCAGCGTGCTGAAGCCGACACTGGGCCGGATCCCGTATGCGACCACCGTCGAGCCGATCGATGGGCCGATCAGCAACCAACTGATGGGTGTCCAAGGCCCGCTGGCGCGGCGAGTCTCCGACCTTCGTGCCGCCTTCGAGGTGATGGCAGGGCCGACCTGGCGCGATCCATGGACGGTGCCCGCACCACTTCGCGGCCCACCACCAGTGGAACCCGTTCGAGTCGCCCTGGTGCTCGACCCTGCCGGACAGGGCATTGCGAAACAGGTGCAGGACGGCGTTCGGAAGGCAGCCGGGGCGCTGGAGGACGCCGGCTACGTCGTCGACGAGGTCGAACCCCCGTCGATAGACCTGGCGGCCAGGATGTGGCTCGACATCCTCATCCCACCGGTGCGGGCCGGGTGGGAGGTCTGGGCGCCGCTGGTGCGCCCTTACACCGAGGAGTTCGTGTTGGCGCTGTTCGAGGTGGCCGGCGACCTGGACCCTGACATGCACATGCAGAGCTTCGTCACCCGTCATTCGCTGCTCCGGACCTGGGGCGAGTTCCAGGAGTCGCACCCGCTGATCGTGGCCCCGATCTCCACAGAGGTCCCCTTCGAAGTGGGCAAGGACCGGACTGCACCTGAAGTGGCAGCCATCGTCGCCGGCATGCGCATGGCCCTGGCCGTCAACGTGCTCGGGGTCCCGGCGGTGGCGGTTCCGGTGGGCATCGGGGACGGTCTCCCCCAGGTGGTGCAGGTGATCGGGCCGCGTTACCGCGAGGACCTGAGTCTCGATGCCGCCGCCGCGCTGGAGGACCGGCTCGGCATCATCACACCGATCGAGCCCGGTTCGACCGAAGTTCTGGAGGCGGGCAGATGAGCCTGGAGGACACCGACCGGTCCGCTCCCCCGGGGTGCAGCCGATTCGCCCGTGTCAGCTCCTTCGAGCACATGTACCTTCGGGGCGAGTCTGCGATATGGCCCGGCCACTTCGGCGGCCTGGCCGTGCTCGAAGGCAGGGCACTGCTCGACGGCTCGGGACAGCTGCGACTCGAGGAGATCAGGGACCGGCTGGATCGTCGTGTCGCCCTGATCCCGCAGCTGCGACGACGTGTCTACTTTCCGGGACCGTTGAGGGGCAGACCGCTCTGGGTGGACGACGAGCGATTTGCCATCGAGCACCACGTTCACGAGACGGCGGTCCCGTCACCCGGCGGCGACGTCCAGCTCTTGGATACCGCCACCCGGATCTATCAGGGCTTGCTGAACCGGCGACACCCGCTCTGGGAGCTCTGGTTTCTGACCGGCCTGAGCGATGGCCGCGTCGGGGCGCTGCTCAAGCTGCACCATGCCCTCGCCGACGGGCAGGCGGCAGTGGCGATAATGGGATCTCTCTTCGACTTCGAGCCGGACACTCCGGATCCGGTCCCGGAGCCGTGGTCGCCCGAGCCGATTCCGGGTGGTTGGTCGCTGCTGGCCGACAGCCTGTCGGCCAAGCTCCGCACCACCGGACGTTGGGTGAGGGCTCTGATCAGACCGCGGGAGCTGTTGAGACGCATGCGCATGGTGACTCAGGTGGCTCGAAGGAGCCTCGGGGTGGAGGGAGCACCGCACACCTCGCTCAATCGACAGGTGGGGGCGGGACGGCGCGTCCGGTTCCTTCGCCTGGACCTGGCGACGATGAAGCAAAAGGCCCATGCCCATGGGGGCAAGGTCAACGACGTGGTGCTGACCCTCTGGTCGGGCGGGCTGCGTGAGCTCCTCCTCGCCCGCGGGGAGCCCGTGGCCGGAGTGGAGCTGATCACGGGTCAGCCGGTTTCCACGCGGTCGGCGACCGACGCGACCGTCGACAACCAAGTGGGGACAGTGGTGCTGCCGCTCCCGGTCTGGGAAGCCGACGTTGGGCGCCGGCTCGAACTGGTCATCGCCACGACTCGAGAGGTCAAAGCCCGCCAACGTCCGGCGGCGATCATGGGCGTACTGGTCGGTTTGACGGCAACGCCGGTGGGGCGGTACTTCATGCTCCGCCAGCGGGCAACCAATGTGCTGGTGACAAATGTGATCGGGCCACCTCTACCCGTGTACGTCCTGGGGGCTCGAATCCTCGACATCCTGCCGATCATCGACCTGGAGGGGAACATCGGGGTGACTCTGTGCGCGTTCTCCTACGCGGGCCAGGTCTTCCTCGTCGTCACCGCCGATGCCACCGGATTCCCCGACCTGGACGTGCTGATGGCGGGGATGGAGCGGGAGTGGGCGGATCTCACCGCCGACGTGATGGCTTGCTCCCCGATGGCGGCTGCTCGGGAAGAGAGGACGTGATGACGACGATGCTCATCGGAGCCAAGGGCTGGAGGACGCGGCGGGAGCCGCTTCCGCTCGACGAGCTCGATACCAGGATGGACGAGATCTTGAGCCGGCGACCTGCGGTCGGTCTGGCGCTGGGAGTGGTCCGCGACGGGAACCTCCAGTTCTTCCGGGGGCACGGGGTGGCCGACATCGCCTCGGGCACGCCGGTAGCAGAGAACACCGTGTTCCGGATCGGCTCGATCACCAAGACCTTCACCTCGGTCGCTGTGATGCAGCTGTGGGAGCAGGGTCTCGTCGACCTCGATGGCCCGGCCAACGACTATCTCCGTGCCTTCCGGCTGACCTCGCGGGACCCGGCGTGGCGGCCGGTGACCGTGCGTCATCTGCTCACTCACACCGCGGGTCTCCCTGAGCTGGTGCACCCTGTGCGGGCGCTCAGAACCGGCTGGTTCAGTGAGAGCGTCGCTGCGGGACACCCGGTACCGACACTGGCGGAGTTCTACGGTGGCCGCCTCCGGACGGTTGTCGAGCCGGGGACCAGATTCACCTACACCGACCACAGCCTCGCCACGGTCGGCCAGATCGTCGAGGACGTCAGCGGGCAGCCGCTCGACCGCTACTTCCGCGAGCACATCTTCGAGCCGCTCGGCATGATCGACAGCGACCTTCTCCGATCAGGGCGGCTTCGCCCTCGTCTGGCGACGGGATACAAGCTGGGCTCGGGCGGCCCCATAGCAGTGACCGACCGCGAGCTGGTGGCCGCGGCGGCCTCCTCGATCTACTCGACCCCGAGAGACATGGCTCGCTACCTGGCCGCCCTCCTGGGCAGCGATGAGGGCGGCTCCATCCTCAGACCGGAGACTTTGGCAGTCATGTTCCAGCCGAACTACCAGACCGATCCCCGTCTCCCCGGTTTCGGGCTGGGCTTCTACCGCACCGATCTGGGAGGCCTCCCTGCCGTGGAGCACCCGGGGATCCTTCCCGGCTTCAACTCGCAGATCTTCCTCGCTCCCGACGAAGGCGTGGCGGTCCTCGCTTTCACCAACGGTGCCAGGAACGCCTTGACGTGGCTCACGGCCGAAACCGAATGGCTGCTCCGGGACCTGATCGGTGCCCCCGACGACGTCATCCGCACCGACCTACCGCAGCGACCGGAGACGTGGAGCGATCTGTGCGGTTGGTATCGGCCCCTCGCCCAGCGGACCGACATGCAGGCCCGGGGGATGGCCGGCGCCGGTGCACAAGTCGTGTTCCGGCGGGGACGGCTCATGGTGAGAGCCCTGAGCCCGATGCCCGCCCTGTGTCGAGGATTCGCACTCCACCCTGATGACGAGGAGGACCCCTACGTCTATCGCATCGACCTCTCGAGGCATGGCCTGGGCACCACCAGGATCGTCTTCAGCCAGGACTCGTGGCAGGAGACAACCCGGCTCCACCTCGAAGTGATCCCGCTGGCGCTGGAGAAGCGACCGGCTGCGACCGTTCCGAATCCCTAGGAGAACTTGGTCTTCGGCCTCTGCTGGAGTACCTCGTCCACGTATATGTCCACCTTCTCGTTGTAGAAGGCGACCAGGCCGGCGATCTTCTGCGACTCCTGGAACGGGCTGTCGTAGCCCCAGAGGCTGTTCTCGTGTGTCTCCCCACCGACGCTGACCGACCAGTAACGGGCAAAGCCCTTGTAGGGACAGGCGGTGACCCGGTCGGTGGGGGTCATGAGGTCCATTCGGACGTCGGTCTTGGGGAAGTAGTACCTGGTGGGGAGACCGGTCTCGAACAAGAAGGATGCGTTGGTGCTGTCGGCCACCGTCTCTCCGTCGATCTCGACCCGGACCCGCCGACTGGAGGGAAGGATGTCGATCCTGGTGTACGGGTCCCGGGCATGGACGAAGACCTCTTCGTCCTCCTCGAACCAGTGGTCCATCGTCCTCCACACGAAGACGTAGTGATCGACGCACTCCGGGATCAGCGAATCGTGGAAGGCGTAGGCGGCCCCTTCGGCGCTCCCTGCCTTGACCAGGTACTGGGTGGCCTCGCCCCGACTGGGGGACCTCCTGGACTCGCCGGTCGGTACCAACAACTCGGTGCGTACATGGCCGGGAGGGAAGTAGTAGGTGGGGTAGTAGGGGACCTCCCAGACCAGCAGGGGAGAGATGGTGTCGGCGACGAACTCACCGCCCAGCATCACCCTCACCCGCTTGGTCCCCGGCTCCACCCGGACCCGGCCGCGATCGGTCATAGGAAGCACCCTAGACGGGTGCGGGGCCTTCCTCTCAGGCGGAGAGTGAGGCGAACCTGGTGGTACGGGCGAGCTCCATCGACTCCCAGTAGGCGCCGAGCCGTGCGTCCAGCGAGGCAGGGCGCTCGGCGAAGATTCGACGCCCGAGAATGCGGGAGGCCGTCTCCAGATCGGAGCGACGCTGGGCGGCGAGGGCGCTCATCATGGAGCGCTCCACCGGGTTCGGGCAGATGTCGGGCCGGTCGGCGAGAAGCTGGAGCAGCTCGGCCAGGTCGTGGTCCTGCCCGAGCAGGTCGGCGATCCGATCCAGGGTGACGGCCATCCCGATCATCACCTCGGGCCAGAGCGGGGTGAGTATCTCCATCTGGTGCTGGAGATACTTGACGCTCTTGCGCCAAAGGTGGAAGGAGGCAGGGCTCGCCTCCCGGTATGCGGACACCATCTCCCGTCTGCCCCTGCTGTGCGTCGCTCTCAGCCCCGGTCCCACCGCCTGGTAGCTGTGTCGGAGGCCGATCCCGTAAACGTCTCTCGCGTCGGGGTCGGTGGGCCAGGACTGATAGCGTCCGCGTGCCCGCTCCAGGTTCGACACCACCCGGGGGA
>DATHUL010000059.1:0-5951 GCA_035462285.1 Acidimicrobiia bacterium | reverse complement strand
TCGTCGGGGGCAACGGGCCGATGAGCCGTGACCGCATCGAGCACAAGGTGAGGGCATGGGATGAGGGAGCGTGGGTCAGGGAAGCCGCAACCGCCCACGCCGCCAAGAAGACGGCCGCCGCAACTGTGGCCGGGGCGGCCTGAAGGGGAGCAGATGACATACGAGGTACCGGTCGTCCCCGGTGAGAGCGCCGACATCGACGAAGGCATCGAACTGTCCACCGAGGCATGGCCGCTCTGGGAGGTTTTCGTCCGGGCCCGCCGCGGGCTCTCCCACGTCCATCTGGGCAGTCTTCACGCCGCCGATCCCGAGAGTGCCCTGCAGAACGCGCGCGACGTGTACACCAGACGGGGGGAAGGTGCCAGTCTGTGGGTGGTCCGAAGCAGCGAGATCCACTCCTTCGATCCCGAGGAGATCTCCGACTTCGTCGAGGCCAACGAAAAATTGTATCGGTTGGCGACAACCTATGACATACCCGACGAGGTAGGTCACATGTGATGAGCGCCGAGACCGCGACCACAGGCTCCGAATCCCTGGTGATGGCTCTGGTCGCCCACGGCGACGACAATCTGGTCCTGGCCCAGCGTCTGGGGGAGTGGATCTCCAACGCTCCCGAGTTGGAGGAGGACATCGCCCTGGGCAACATCGCCCTCGACCATCTCGGGGTCGCTCGCGCCCTGTACACCCACGCCGGGGAGATGGAAGGCAGGGGTCGAACCGAGGACGACTTCGCGATGAGAAGGACCGAACGCGAGTTCCTCAATGTCCTCCTGGTCGAGCAGCCCAACGGGGACTTTGCCCACACCATGATCCGGGCCCTGTTCTTCGACGCCTATCAGGTCGACCTGTGGGAGGGCTTGACCGTCTCCGATGACGAGACCCTGTCCGGGATCGCGGCCCGGGCGGGCAAGGAGGCGAGATACCACCTGCTCCACTCGTCGGCCTGGGTGGTGCGCCTGGGTGACGGCACCGACGAGTCGCACCGGCGGGCCCAGGCGGCGGTGGACGCCCTTTGGCGGTACACGGGCGAGTTGTTCCAGGGCCCCGGTCAGGTCAGCCCGGAACGTTGGCAGGGCACGATCGGCCATGTGCTCGACGAGGCCGGTCTCGATGTGCCCGACGACCCCTATCAGCGAGGTGGAGGTCGGAGCGGGTTTCACTCCGAGCATCTGGGGCCGTTGCTGGCGGAGATGCAGTGGATGCAGCGAAGCTACCCGGGGCTGCAGTGGTGAGCCGAGCCCCCGCCGTCGACGTGGAGCTGGCCCGCACCGTCGCCGCCTCCGTGGTCGACCCGGAGATCCCGGTGCTCACCATCGCCGATCTGGGAATCCTGCGTGAGGTGAGCTGGGACCATGGGCGGGTGAGGGTGACCATCACCCCGACCTATTCGGGGTGCCCGGCGATGGGTCAGATCGAGGATGACCTGAGATCAGCCCTGATCGGAGCCGGGTTCACCGAGATCGAGATCGCCACCATCCACCACCCGGCCTGGAGCAGCGACTGGATCACGGCCGGAGGCCGGGAGAAGCTGGCCGCCTTCGGCATCGCCCCTCCTCTCCCCGACGGGGTGGTGCTCTGCCCCAGATGCCAATCCTCCACCCCGAGACTGGTATCGAGGTTCGGCTCCACCGCCTGCAAGGCGCTGATGGTGTGCTCCTCCTGTGGCGAGCCCTTCGACTACTTCAAGGAGCACTGAGCGGTCGATGAGCGTCGACTTCCATCCCCTCCGCGTCCTCGAGGTGTCGCCGCTGACCGACGACTCGGTCACGGTCACCTTCGACGTGCCCGACGAGCTGGCCGACAGGTTCCGCTTCGCCCCGGGCCAGCATGTGACCCTGAGGGCCATGATCGGCGGGGAGGACGTCCGGCGCTCGTACTCGATCTGCTCCAACGCCAACGGGGGCAAGCTCCGGGTCGGGATCAAACGTCTCCCCGGGGGCTCGTTCTCCTCGTTCGCCACCACTGACCTGAGGGCGGGCGACGTGGTCGAGGTGACCACACCGTCGGGCGAGTTCACCGTCGACCCGGATCCGACTTCGGCGCGGCACCGAGTGGCTATCGCAGCCGGCTCCGGGATCACCCCGGTCCTCTCCCTCGTCTCCACCACCCTGGAGACCGAACCGGGCTCGTCCTGGACCCTGGTGCTGGGCAACCGGACCGCGAGCAGCGTCATGTTCCTCGAGGAGCTGGAAGGCCTGAAGGACCGGTACCCGGAGCGATTCCAGCTGCTCCACGTGCTCAGCCGCGAGGGGTCGGACCTGCCGCTGCTCTCCGGCCGGATCGACGAGGACAAGATCCGATTCGTCTACGACCGGCTGCTCGGGGGGCGTCCGGTGGACTCGTGGTATCTGTGCGGGCCCTATGACCTGGTCATGACGGCCCGGAGGGCCCTTGGCCATCTGGGCATCGACGATGGGTCGATCCACGACGAGCTGTTCTTCGCCGGCCCGGTCGATCCGGGCTCCCTTCCCCCCGAGCCGCCACCGGGCGAAGGTTCGATCGATCTCACCGTCATACTCGATGGGCGGGCGGCGCAGACCCGGATGACGACGAAGACCTCGATCCTCGATGCCGCCCTCAGGGTCCGACCCGAGCTCCCCTTCTCCTGCAAGGGCGGGATGTGCGCCTCGTGCAAGGGTCGCATCGAGCAGGGCGAGGTGCGCATGGCCAAGAACTACGCCCTGGTCGACTCCGAGCTGGAGGCCGGCTACGTGCTGACCTGTCAATCCCATCCGATCTCGGACCGGATCGTGGTCCGCTACGACCACCGCTGATGGTGACGACCAGGAACACCCGGGCCGATGTGGTGGCCGCGGCGGGCCGTCTCTTCGCCAGGCGCGGCTATCACGGCACTTCGATGCGGGACTTGGGACGGGAGCTCGGGTTGTTGGGGTCTTCCCTCTATGCCCATGTCGACTCCAAACAGGATCTCTTGGTCGAGGTGGTGGAGGACGGGGCCCGTCTCTTCCACGAGTCGGCCCGCAGGGCGTCGACCGTTCCCGGATCGGCTCTGGAGCGTCTCAGGGCGCTGGTCACAGGTCATGTCGAGGTGGTGCTGTCCCACCAGGACGTGGTGCGGACCTACCTCAACGAGGCGAGGATGCTCGACGACGATCATCGGGCCAGGGTCATCGCGGCCCGGGACTCCTACGAGAAGACCTTCCGTGAGGTCATCGCCGACGGGATCGGGGACGGGTCGTTCCGGCCCGACGTCGACCCGAAGATGTCCTCGATATTCATCCTCTCCGTGCTCAACGCGTTGGAGCGCTGGTATCGCCCCGACGGCGAGCTCGATGGCGACGCCCTGGCCGAGCGCATGGCCCGGTTCGTGGAGGCCGGCCTCACCTGATCGTCTCCGACCAGACGACCGGCTACCGGCTCAGCCTCCGTTGGAGGAGGGGTCCTTCACTGTCCAGGTGCCGTGGCTGGCGATCAGGCGGGAGAGATCCCCTGCGCCTTGCTTCTCCCTGGCCGCCTCGATCTGGGCGCTCATCTGCCCCTCATAGGTGGGGCGGCTCACATTGCGGAATATGCCGAGCGGCGTGGGACCGTAGGGCCCGTGGGAGAGCCGGCTCAGGGCGAAGGCGACGGCCGGGTCGGGCCGGGTCGGGTCGTGGACCAGAATCGCTCCCGGGTCGACCGAGGACGAGTCGACGATCGTCGCCTGGCCGTAGCGCAGCACCACGGCCTTGGCCCCGCCGTCGAACACGACCGGCTTTCCCACCTCGAGGTCGATCCGGTTGTGGACTCGCTCTTCCTTCCCGGTGAGCTGGATGAACGCCTTGTCGTTGAAGACGTTGCAGTTCTGGTAGATCTCGATGAATGCGGAGCCCTCGTGCTCGTAGGCGGCCTGGAGCAGCTCCTGGGTGTGGTTGCGGTCCATGTCGAGTGTCCGTGCCACGAAGGTGGCCTCGGCGCCCAGGGCCAGCGACACCGGGTTGAACGGGTAGTCGATCGACCCGAACGGGGACGACTTGGTGGTCTTGCCCGCCTCCGAGGTGGGCGAGTACTGGCCCTTGGTCAACCCGTAGATCTGGTTGTTGAAGAGCAGGATCTTGAGGTTCACATTGCGACGCAGGACGTGGATGAGGTGGTTGCCCCCGATCGAGAGCGCGTCCCCGTCACCGGTTATCACCCAGACCGAGAGGTCAGGTCTGGAGGCGACGATCCCGGAGGCGATGGCAGGGGCCCGGCCATGGATCGAGTGCATGCCGTAGGTGTTCATGTAATAGGGGAACCGGGCGGCACAACCGATCCCAGAGACGAAGACGAACTCCTCGCGGGGTCGTCCCAGACCGGCCATGAACTGCTGGACCGAGGCCAGGATGGTGTAGTCACCACAGCCGGGGCACCAGCGCACCTCCTGGTCGGTCTGGAAGTCGGCTCGGGTGTATGCGGGGGAAGTCACTTGATCATCTCCACGATCTTCTCTGCTATCTCGGAGATCTTGAACGGCTCTCCGGCCACCTTGTTCAGACCCTTGGCGTCGACCAGGTACTCGGCCCTGATCACCTTGCGCAGCTGACCGGTGTTCAGCTCCGGGATCAGGATCTTGTCGTACCGGTTGAGGATCTCGCCCAGGTTCTGCGCCAGCGGGTTGAGATGACGGAGATGGGTGGTGGCCACCTTGCCGCCGTCGAGTCTCACCCGGCGGGCGGCGGCTCGGATCGAGCCGAAGGTGGATCCCCAGCCCAGCACCAGGAGATCGGCCTCCTCGTCGCCGTCGACCTCCAGGTCGGGGATGTCGTTGACGATGTTGGCCACCTTCCAAGCCCGGCTGTCGGTCATGAGCTGGTGGTTGGCCGGGTCGTAGGAGACGTTCCCGGTGATCGCCTCCTTCTCCAGACCCCCGATCCTGTGCTCCAGACCCGGGGTTCCGGGGACGGCCCAGGGACGGGCAAAGGTGTCCACGTCGCGCATGTAGGGGAGGAAGACGCCGTTGGGCCCGTTCGGGTGCCGGGCAAACTCCACCTCGATCGGCGCCAGTGAGCTGACGTCGGGCAGCATCCACGGCTCGGAGCCGTTGGCCACCTGGTTGTCGCTGAGGAGGAGGACCGGGGTCATGTACTTGAGGGCGATCCGGGCAGCCTCGATCGTCATCTCGAATGCATCCGACGGGGAGGCGATGGCCAGTACGGGGATCGGCGACTCACCGTGTCTTCCGTGGAGAGAGAACAACAGGTCGGACTGCTCCGGCTTGGTGGGGAGCCCGGTCGAGGGGCCGCCCCGTTGCACGTTGACCACGATCAGGGGGAGCTCCATCATGAAGGCCAGGGAGATGGCCTCGCTCTTGAGAGCGATGCCCGGGCCGGAGGACCCGGTCACGGCCAGACTCCCGGCGAAGGCGGCGCCGATGGCCGTGCCCACTCCCGCGATCTCATCTTCGGCCTGGAAGGTGCGAACCCCGAAGTTCTTGTGACGGGCCAGCTCGTGGAGGATGTCCGAGGCGGGTGTGATCGGGTAGGAGCCGTAGAACAGAGGCAAACCGGAGAGCTGCGAGGCGGCGATCAGCCCCCAGGCCAGCGCGGTGTTCCCGTTGACGTTGGTGTAGGTCCCCGGTCGTAGCGCGGCCGGTTTGATCTCGAAGGTGATCTTGGCCGCCTCGGTGGCGACTCCGAACGTGTACCCCGCCTGGAATGCGGCGACGTTGGCGGCGGCAACCTCGGGGGTTCGGGCGAACTTCTTCTGTGCCCACTCGATGGTGGGCTCGGTGGGGCGATGGAACAACCAGGCGAGCAGACCGAGGGCGAAGAAGTTCTTGGAGCGGAGCACACTGCGTCCCGACACCCCGGTGTCCTTGACCGCCTCCTTGGTGAGATCGTCCATGGGCACCTTGATCACCCGGAACCCCTCGAGCGTGCCGTCCTCGATCGGATCGGTGTCATAGCCGGCCTTGGCCAGGTTGCGCTCGTCGAAGGCGTCGGTGTTGATGATCAGGGTCCCGCCCTGAC
>DATHUL010000058.1:0-2395 GCA_035462285.1 Acidimicrobiia bacterium | reverse complement strand
ACGATGTCGGCCTCCGCCGGATGCTCCGCGGCCAGGACCTCGCCCATCTGTCGTCGGGCGGCATGGATCCCCCGCCCGTACATCTGACTGTCGGGGCGGGCGAAATAGACGAATTCGAAAACGCAGAGCCGGGGGCTGGTGCTCGGGAACGGGTAGTAGCTGTGCACCCCTCCGGCGTCGATGACCACCATTTCCCCCGCCGCCACTTCGCGCACGAACCTGGCGCCGACCAGGTCGAGTGCGGCCGTCTCCGAGGCGAGCACCCAGTCGCCGTCGGGAAGCGAACCGAGACACAGCGGGCGAAATCCGTTCGGGTCGCGCAGGCCCATGACCCGGCCCTGGTCCATGATCACCAGGGAGAAGGCACCTTCCCAGCTCGGCGCCACCTCCATCACCGCCATCTCCAGACCGCGGTCGTCGGAGCGCTCGTCGTCGATCGCCCTGGCGATGCCCTCGGCCATGAGGTCGGAGTCGGTGGTCGCCCCCCGGACCCCGAGCCGCTCGGCTATCTCGCCGGTGTTGGTCAGGTTGCCGTTGTGACCGAGGGCGATGCTGGTGGCGCCCACCTGCCGATGGGCCGGTTGGGCATTGGCCCAGTTGTTGGACCCCGTGGTGGAGTAGCGGGTGTGGCCGATGCCGAGATGACCGTCGAGCCCGGCCAGGGCGGGCTCGTCGAAGACCTGGGCGACCAGACCGAGATCTTTGAACACGGTGACGGTCTCCCCGTCCGAGGTCGCTATCCCGGCCGATTCCTGGCCGCGGTGCTGCAGCCCGTACAGACCGAAGTAGATCAGGCTCGACACCCGTTGACGGGGCGTGTAAGCGGCGAAGACCCCGCACGCTTCGCCGGGTCCCTCGATGAGCTGAACGCCTCCCTCGTCGGTCACCCGGTCATAGTAGGTGGGGCAACGCCCATGACCTAGCCTGGAGATGAGAAAGCGGAGAAGAGCCGGCGATAGGGCTCGATCAGCTCCAGATAGTGATCGACGCCCTCTTTCGCTCGTTTGATCTCTGCGTCGGACAACTCCCGCAGCGGTTTGGCCGGGGTGCCCACGGCCAGGGTCCAGGGTGGGATCTCCTTGCCCTCGGTCAGGACCGAACCGGAGGCGAGCCAGGAGCCTTCCCCGAGGCGGGACCCGTTGAGCAGTCTGGCGCCTATGCCGACCAGACACCCGTCACCGACCTCGGCCCCGTGGACCACTGCGGAATGCCCCACCGTGACCTGGTTCCCGATCAGGCAGGGAACGCCCTCGTCGCAGTGGACCACGACGTTGTCCTGGATGTTGCTCTCGGCGCCGATCTCGATCCGATCGAACTCGGCCCTGATCACAACACCGAACAGGACGAATACCCGCGCCCCGATGCTGGCCCGGCCGTAGACATGGGCGCCGGGGGCGATCAAAGCGGTCGGATCGATGACGGGCTCGGGGAGGTCGAGGGTGGTCACTCAAAGATCGAGACTAGGGGCCCCGTCGCCATCCTCCGCCGACCTCGACCTGCTGCTATTGCTGTGGCGTCTGGGGCCGGAAGACGAAGGCCAGCCCTTCCTCGCTGTTCTGAACGTCCATGACGGCCCCGGCCAGCGGCTGAGCCACCTCGGGGTCGACATAGACCTCGGTCTCACCCTGCTTGGTTACCTGATCGGTCTCGTCGGGGCTCTCGACGAACTCGAGACGGACTGCGATGTCGCCGTCCGGCTGCGGGCCGCCGGTCAGCCGGGTGCCGTGGCTTTCGGGTATTCCCTCCATTTGGCGGATGCTCTCCAACGCAGCCGCTGCGTTCTCGGTGACCTGAAGCACGGTTTCCTCCTTGGTTGGAACCGTGATCCACCCTAGGCAGCCCTCCTGGTTGTGCACGCCGTGGCCCGCGCCGGGATCAACCGAAACGCGCGATCCCCGTCTCCAGGGCCTCGGGGGTGTCCACCGAGTACCAGCTCCGGCCGTCCTCCCCCCACTGGCCCCACTGATCGGGGGTGACCGGGAGGAAGGAGACCCGGTCGAGCAGGGTCTGGATCGACCCTCCCGCCTCGGCCTCCTCGGCGGCCGGTCGGGCGATCTGCTTGGGAAAGACGGCACAGGTCACCTGACGAACACCCTCGTCGTCGACCGGCACCACCGGGAGATCGGATTCGATGGAGGAGAGCCGGCGCAACGTCTCGGGGCGGACGAAGGCGTTGTCCACCGCCACCACCAGGGCCCGATCCTCGGTCATGCGATCGAGGGCGGTTGCCAGTCCCGCCAGCGGGCCCGGGCCGGGAACGTGATCGGGCCATGATTCGTATCCCGGTCTCTCTTCCCCCAGGACCACCACCCGGTCGGCGATCTCGCCGAGCGCGGAGGCGACCCGGTCGAGCAGGGTGGTTCCCGAGATGGCGACCTCGGCCTTGTCCACACCC
>DATHUL010000057.1:0-2631 GCA_035462285.1 Acidimicrobiia bacterium | reverse complement strand
GGACGCTTCCGTGATGCCCCGCGTCGTCAGCGGCAACACCAACGCCCCCACCATGATGATCGCGGCCAAGGCCGCCGACTTCATCCTCTCCTGACGCCGGGCGCCGATAGGCGCTTCCTCGGACAGGCAAAGTCACACGTCGAAGGGAAGCTCCAGCTGGGGATCGGGGCGATGGATGCGTTGGACACCGTTCCAGGCGAGATGGTCCATGAACACCCATGACCGGCGGTGAATGGCACTGGGCCCGAGTGCCTGGAGATTGGCCTTGTGGGTCGGGCAGGGGTAGCCCTTGTTCGCCTCGAAGTTGTACCCGGGATACTGGTCGGCCGAGGCCCGCATCAGCCGATCGCGGGTCACTTTGGCCAGGACGGAGGCTGCGGCGATGGAGAGCGAGGTCCGGTCGCCGCGGACGATCCGGGTGGCCCCGCCCACGAAGTCCCAGTTCCCGTCGACCAGGACATGGTCGGGCACGATGCCGAGGCCATCGAGCGCCCGCTGCGCGGCGAGCCGTTGCGCATCGGACATGCCCAGCTCGTCGCACTCCAGCGGTGAGGCGTGGCCGACTGCCCACCAGTCGCACCATCCGGCGATGCGGTCGAACAGGGCCTCCCGCTCCTCCTCGGTCAAGAGCTTCGAGTCCCTGATCTTGTAGACCCGGCGGTCGAGCGGGACGATGGCAGCGCCAACGGTGAGGGGACCCGCCCAAGATCCTCTCCCCACCTCGTCCATGCCCACGATGACATCTAGCCCCCGCTCCCGGAGCCCTCTCTCGACGAGCAGCCCGGGAGACTTCCTCTTCAGGCTGGGCCTGAGCTTGGGCGCCGTGGTGGTCATCACCGGCCAGGGTAGGGGCGGGGGCGACGACGGGAGGACAAATGCCGGCGACGGCTTCAGTTGAGCTCGATGTCGTCGGGGAAGGTGGAGACCAGGGCGAGATGGCCCTTCTGGCGACGGAGGATGCGGGACCACTGGCCCTCGGGACGGTCGAAGGGGTCGTCGGGCGCGGCGGGCACGACATACCAGGATCCTTCCGCGATCTCTGCCTCGAGCTGTCCCCCGCCCCAACCCGAATAGCCCGAGTACACCCGGACCGCGGCCGGCTCGGGCCCCGGCGACGCCTCCAGGTCGACAATGGTCAGCCCGGGCACTCCGGTCGCCTCTCCGTCTCGTCCGGTGGCGAGCCCGATGGCGACACGCGGGTCGACCGGGCCGCCGAAGTGGACGATGCCGGGCTTGGCCGCGACCTCGCCCCAGGCCGGTATGTGGGTCTCCACCCGCTCCATGGTGGGACGGTTGAGCACGACCCCGACACTGCCCTCGTCGTCATGCTGAAGGACCAGCACCACGGTCCTCCAGAAGTTGGGATCGATCAGCAGCGGTGTCGCTACCAGGAGACGCCCACGCAAGCTCACGGGTCAATCGTGCCACAACCGCGCCGATTCCGCTCAAGACCGGCCCGGGCTGCTTTAACGTGCGTCCTCACCATGAAATCGGGACGACGAGGATGAGGGCGCTGGTCAAGCACGCCGACGAGACCGGGCTGCGTCTCGAGGACGTCCCGGTGCCCGAGCCGGGGGCGGACGACGTCCTGATCCGGGTCCTAACCACCGGCATCTGCGGAACTGACCTGCACATCTTCAACTGGGACGACTGGGCGCGGGCCACGATCCCCACCCCGATGACTGTGGGCCACGAGTTCTCGGGGGAGATCGTGGCGTTGGGACCGAACGTATCGGGATTCGAGGTGGGCGAGCTGGTCGGGGCCGAGGGCCACGTCGTCTGCAACCGATGCCGCAACTGCTTGGCGGGGCGACGGCACCTGTGCCAGGACGCTCGTGGCATCGGGGTCAACCTGCCCGGGGCCTTCGCCGACTACGTGCTGGTCCCCAAGTCGAACGTCTGGCGTCACGACGAGCGCCTCGACCCCGAGATCGCTGCCATCTTCGACCCTTTCGGCAATGCGGTCCACACCGCACTCGAGTTCCCGGTGCTGGGCGAGGATGTCCTCATCACCGGGGCCGGGCCGATCGGGCTGATGGCGGCGGCAGTGGTGGCCCATGCCGGTGCCCGCAATGTGGTGGTGACCGACGTTAATCCCTATCGCCTCGACCTGGCCAAGCTGATGGGCGCAACCCGGGTGGTCGACATCAGGACCGAAGATCTCGGGGACATACAGCACGAGCTGGGGATGTCGGAGGGCTTCGACGTGGCGTTGGAGATGTCGGGGAGTCCCTCGGCGATGGAGGACATCCTTCAGAACACGATCCATGGCGCCAATGTGGCCATCCTTGGAATTCCCGCCGACCCGTTCCCGATCGACTGGAGCACCGTGATATTCAACATGCTCAACTTGAAGGGGATCTACGGGCGCGAGATGTTCGAGACGTGGTACAAGATGAACGTCCTCATCCAGTCGGGGGTGGACATCTCGCCCGTGATCACGCACCGGTTCGAGGTGGACGAATACGAGTCCGCCTTCGAGGCCACCGCTTCCCACGAGTCGGGCAAGGTGCTGATCAGGTGGGCCGATCGGGCTTGACCAGGGGCATCACCGCGAAGGTGTCGACGTCGATGGTGCTCAGGATCACCCTGACCGTTCCCGACATGCGTCTCAGACCGTCGCGACCGATG
>DATHUL010000056.1:0-5914 GCA_035462285.1 Acidimicrobiia bacterium | reverse complement strand
TTCGAGCGAGGGACCCATCGTCTCAACGCGGTGAACACGGGAATGGGCATCGGGCTCGCCATCGTCCGAGCCATCGCCCAGGCGCACGGGGGCAGGGCGGAGTACCGGCGATCGGAGCGGCTGGGCGGAGCCTGCTTCTCGCTGGTCATCCCGGGATGTGTCGTCGGGCCGGGCACGGTGACCGCCGAGACCTCCGCGGCCGAACCGACCCCTGCTCGAGCTCAGGCTCTTCGGGCCTGAGCCGCCTCGAGGGTGTTGACCAGGAGCATCGCTCTCGTCATCGGGCCCACACCGCCCGGAACGGGAGTGATCGCCCCGGCCACCTGGCGCACGGGTTCGAAGTCGACATCACCGACCAACCCGGCATCGGTTCGGCTGATGCCCACGTCGATCACCGCGGCGCCGGGTCTTACGTAGTCGGCGGTGACCAGACGAGGTACCCCGGCCGCCGCCACCAGGATGTCGGCGCCGGCGGCGACCCCGGGGAGGTCGGCGGTGCGGGAGTGGGCGATGGTGACGGTGGCGTCGACACCTCTCGCCGACATCATCAGGGAGAGCGGCCGGCCCACCAGGAAGGACCGTCCGATCACCACCGCCGTCTTGCCGGCCACCTCGATCCGGTGCTCGTCGAGGATCCTCATGATGGCGCTCGGGGTGCAGGGGCGCAGCCCGGGACGACCGAGGACGAGGAGCCCGAGGTTGTGTGGATGCAGACCGTCGACGTCCTTGGCCGGGTCGATGGTGGAGACGACCCTCTCCGAGTCGAGACCGGTGGGTAGGGGCAGCTGGACCAGGATGGCGTCCACGTCGTCGCTCTGATTGAGCTCGGTGATCAACTGTTCGAGACGATCCTGGGAGACGTCGGCGGGAAGCTCGTGATGGATCGAGTGGATCCCGACCTCCTCGGCGTCGCTCCGCTTCCCCTTCACATAGGTGTGCGAGGCGGGGTCGTCGCCGACCAGGACCGTGGCCAGACCAGGCCGGTAGCCGAGCCTTTCGACAGACGCCGCAACCTCGGCCTTCACCTTGCGGGCCGACTCCTTGCCGTCGAGGATCCGAGCCGGCATCAGTGCCTGAAGTGTCTTCGACCGGTGAACAGCAGCGACACGCCCTGCTCATTGGCGGCATCGATCAGTTCCTGATCGTTGCGTGAGCCCCCAGGCTCGACGACGGCTGACACCCCGGCCCCAGTCAGCACATCGAGCCCGTCACGAAAGGGAAAGAAGGCGTCGGAGGCCGCTACTCCGCCTGCGGCGCGATCCCCGGCCCGGATCACGGCTCGTTCCGCCGCACCCACCCGCGACTGGTCGCCGGCCCCCACTCCCACCGCGGCGCCATCCCTGACCACGACCACCGCATTGGACTTGGTGTGCATGGCCACGGTCCAGGCGAAGCCGAGCTCGTCCCGCTCCCGTTCGGTCGGCTCTCGATCGGAGACGACCTCCCATTGCTCTCCCCCGATCTCGTCACGGGTCTGGATGAGCAGACCCGACTCGATCCGCCGCATGTCGGGGTCGGCTTGCCCGGGGGGCGCCGCCTCGATCAATCTGAGGTTGGGCTTGGCCGCGAGGACCTCCAGAGCTCGCTCGGTGACCCCGGCGCACACCACCACCTCCACGAACCGGGACGAGATCGCCCCCGCCATCTCCTCGTCCAGGGTTCCGTTGACCCCGATGACGCCCCCGAACGCCGAAAGGGGGTCACACTCCCAGGCCCGCTCGAATGTCTCGGCCAGATCCGGCCCGTAGGCCGCGCCGCAGGGGTTGGTGTGCTTGACGATGGCCACCGAGCCGGGACGCTCGCAGACGAGTCTCCACGCTGCCTCGGCGTCGACGTAGTTGTTGAACGACATCTCCTTGCCCTGATGCCGGGTCGCCCCCGCCCACCATGGCTCGGCGCCCTCCTCGAGGTAGAGGGCGGCCGGCTGATGAGGGTTCTCCCCGTATCTCAGCTCGGACACCCGGCGCAGCGGGATCACCCGGTCGCCCCCGATCCAGCCCACGATGGCGGCGTCGTAGGCGGCGGTGTGAAAGAAGGCCTCCGCCGCCAGCTCACGTCTCAGCTCGTCGTCGAGACCGCCCCCCTCGACCGCCCCGGCCACTCGTTCGTACTGCCCCGAAGAGGTGACAACCCCGACGTGACGATGGTTCTTGGCCGCGGCGCGGACCATCGTCGGCCCGCCGATGTCGATCTTCTCGATTATCTCTGATTCGCCGACACCGGGCGTGGCGAGGGTCTCCCGGAAGGGGTACAGACTCACCACCACGAGTTGGAAAGGCGTGATCCCGTTCTTCTCCAGATCGGCCAGGTCGCCCTGGTCGTCGCCCCGAGCCAGGATTCCTCCGTGGATCTTGGGGTGGAGGGTCTTCACCCTGCCGCCCAGGATCTCGGGAGCGCCGGTCACCTCGGACACCGCGATGACCGGGATCCCGGCGACAGACAGGGCCACCGCGGTGCCACCGGAGGAGACGATCTCGACCCCGGCCGCGACCAGCCGCTCGGCGAATCGCACCACGTCTGTCTTGTCGTAGACACTGATCAGGGCCCGTTTGACCTCGACCCGGCTCAACCCCACATCACCTTGCCCCCTTCGACCTGGATCTCCCCCCGGGCGAAGGCACCGACCACTCGTGGGTAGAGGTCGTGCTCTTCGACCTGGATGCGAGCGTGGAGAATGGCCAGGTCGTCATCGGGGAATACCGGGACCGCCCGCTGGGCGATTATCGGCCCATGATCGACCTTCTCGTCGACGAAGTGCACGGTGACCCCGGTCACCTTGACCCCGTGCTCCAGGGCCTGTCCAACCGCATTGGCCCCGGGGAAGGCGGGGAGGAGCGAAGGGTGGATGTTGAGCACCCGATTGGGGTAGACCGCGATCAACTCGCCGCTGAGCACTCTCATGAACCCGGCGAGAACGATCCCGTCGGCGCCGGCTTGCTCGACCTCGCCGAGAATCGCCCTGGTGAACTCGTCCCGCGAGTCGTAGTCACCCCAGGCCACGACCCTGCTCTCTATCCCGGCCGCCTCGGCTCGACCCAAGGCGGCCGCATCGGGTCGGTCGGACACCACCAGGCAGATGCCCGCCCCCAGGTCGGGTGCGTCGATGAGAGCCTGGAGATTGGTCCCGGAGCCCGAGGCGAGGACTGCGATGTTGATGACGACCTCCACTCGAGCCGGACGCGCCGGGAGTGTAGAGGTTGGCGAGAGGCGGTCAGAGACCGGTCCGCTCCCGAATGGTATGCCGGGCCCGGTAGAGGACCGACCGGACCGAGGCGGACGTGGTCCCCATCAGCCGCGAAACCTCTTCCACCGCCAGCCCCTCCCCTTCCTTGAGCAGGACGGCACAGAGGTAGTTGTCGGGGAGCCCGGCCAGGGATTCGAGGATCTCCATGCGGGCCTGGAGCCCCCCGGCCAGGTCGTGGCGGTCGGGGAGACGATGATCCGGACCGCCTTCCACCACCGAGTCGAGGTAGGAGTCGACCTTTCGGTTCGCCTCGCCTTCTACCAGATGTCTCGCCTCGGTCGATGCGGCGCGGTGGAGCCAGAGACGCAGAGTCTTGACCCCGCGGAACGAGGCAACGGCGGGGACGGTGTCGACCAGGGGGCTTCGACCTTGCTCGGGGGACTGGAGGAGATGGCGGGCGAGCCCCTCCAGCTCGAGGCTGTACTCCTGGACATGATCCTCGATCGACTTGAATCCCACCGAACCGTTGCTGAGCGAGGGATGCCGCATCTCTCCATGTCTATTCCGATTGGAGCCTGTTGATGTCAATGGTCGAGAGCGTGCCGGCGACCGACTGGGAGACCTGGATATCCGAGACCGGGGGCCGCATCCTGGATATCCGCGAACCGTGGGAGTGGGAGCAAGGGACGCTTCCAGGGGCGACGCTGATCTCGATGGGCGAGATCCCCGGTCGACTGGGCGAGCTCGGCACCGACCAGGCGGTGCTGGTGGTGTGCCGCTCCGGGAGTCGCAGCCAGCAGGTCGCCCTCTACCTGAGCATGAACGGGTTCGCCAGAGTCGCCAACATGAGCGGCGGGATGAAGGCACTCGGCCTTCAGGTATGAGAGGCTCGGTCTCCAGGAACAAGGCCGCTCTCTGCGAGAATGGCGGGCATGGAGGATGAGCGCAGGATCCCTGGCTGGTCGTGGCCCCTGATCGCGGTGATCGCGGTGGTGATTCTGGTCGTGATCGGCCTCAACCGGGGACCGGCTGCGCTCGACCCCGAGACCCCGGAGGGCACGGTCCAGGCCTACATCGGCGCCCTGGTCGATGGTGACTTCGAGACGGCCGCCGACTTCTGGGCCGATGACGGCTGCACCCCGAGCTCGAACATCCCCACCCGGGGAGCCCCTGACGTGTCCGTCTCGCTGGTGAGTGTCGACGGCAACGACGTCCAGGCCAACGTCGTGGTGAGGATCAGCGAGAACAGCGAGGCGCCTCTCGGTGGCCTCAACGAGTATGAGGAGTGGTTCACCTTGGCCCGACAAGACGGGTCGTGGAGGGTGAGACAACCTTCCTGGCCGTACTACGACCTGTTGTGCGAGGAATCGGCATGATCCTCCTCGGGCCCATCCTGTTCCTGGCGGTCGTCGGCGGGCTCATCGTCCTGGGAGTCAAGGTCTGGCGCTCGCGCGGTGAGCCCGACCAGGAGGGCGGGCTCGACCTGATCCCCTATCTCATCCTCGCCTTGGCCGTGGTGGTGGCCGGTTTCTCACTTGCCCGCCTGACCCGCGCCAGCCTCACTCCGGACCGCTTGGCGGGGAGGCCGATCGGGGAGTTGGCAGGTGCGTTGGCGGGGCTGGTGGTCGCCGGGCCAATCGTCTTCGTCCTCTGGCGGGTCCAGGCAAAGAAGCGAACGGGATTCATCCGCAACCCCGGGTGGCCGATCTACCTCGCCGCCATCGAAGCGGTCTTCCTGTCCACGTTCTTCGTCTCCGTCGGCCAGTTTGCCGATGCCGTGACCAACACCGCCTTGACCCCGCAGTGGACCGACTTGGTCGTGTACGGGGGGATCGTCGGCTTCCACTGGTGGGCGGCCATCCGTGAGACGCCGTTCGGAGATGTCGGCGAGCTGCCCAGACTGATCGGATCAGCCGTCTCGGCGGTGGTCCTGACGGTGGGTGCAACCGGCACCCTCACCTGGCTGCTCTCCGAGGCATACGAGAGCCTGGGGGGAAGTGTCACGGTGCCCGAGCCGGCGATCACCCTCGCCCTTCTCGTCACCGCAGGCCCGGTGTGGGCGTGGAGATGGCTGCCGGTCTGGGAGGGCGAGCCCGGTGTACTACGCAACGTCTATCTGGCCGGTGTGACCGCCCTGTCGTTGCTGATGACCATCGCGGCATCGGTCACGATCATCTCCGTTCTCATCTCGTTCCTCGCCGGCCAGGCCGACCCCGCCGAGCGGCACTTCGACATCTACCCGGCGGCGCTCTCATTTGCGATCGTCGGCGGAGCTCTGTGGATTCACCACCGTGGGCGCATCGGGGACGAGAGGGGCGGGGCGTTGCGTGGCTACCAGTACGCCGTGGCTGCGACCGGGCTGGCCGCCCTGATCGGGTTCGTGGTCGCTCTGGTCGACCTGGTCTTCTCGCCACGGCTCGCCGGCGGCGACACGGGCCAAGCCCTCATCGCCCTGGGATGCTCCGTGGTTGCAGCCGGGGCGGTGTGGGCATGGTTCTGGCGCAAGGTGCAGGCGGCCCCCCGCGCCGACGAGATCCGCTGCCTCCCGCGGCGGATGTATCTGCTCGGGATGGCAGTGATCACCGGACTGACCGCCGCCGGTGCCCTGATCGCCCTGTTGGTCGTGGTATTCCGCGCCGTTCTCGGCGAAGGAGAGGACGTATTCGACTCGCTCCGGATCCCGGCGACGTTGACCGTCGCCTCCGGTCTGGCCGCCTGGCACCTCTTCAC
>DATHUL010000055.1:0-2078 GCA_035462285.1 Acidimicrobiia bacterium | reverse complement strand
TCGCCGGTTGTCGGGAAGGTCGGTCTGGGTCATGTCCCCGGTGATGATCATCTTGGAGTTGAACCCGAGCCGGGTCAGGAACATCTTCATCTGCTCCGGTGTGGTGTTCTGGGCTTCGTCGAGGATGACACAGGCGTCGTTGAGGGTCCTTCCACGCATATAAGCGAGCGGGGCTATCTCGATGGTTCCCTTGTCCACCAGCGAGGCCGTCTCTTCCGGGCCGAGCATGTCCCACAGGGCGTCGTAGAGCGGCCGTAGATAGGGGTCGACCTTGGCGGCCAGGTCACCGGGGAGGAATCCCAGCCTCTCCCCTGCCTCCACCGCGGGACGGGTGAGGATGATGCGCCGGACCGAGCCGCTGACCAGGCTGTCCACCGCGGCCGCCATGGCCAGATAGGTCTTGCCCGTGCCGGCAGGCCCGATCCCGAAGGTGAGGGTGTTCTCCCGAATCGCCTCCATGTACTTCTGCTGTCCGTGGGTCTTGGGGCGGATCATCCGGCCCCGTCCCACCGGGATCCCGTCGGAGAGGACTCCCGAAGGGCTGGGAACGTCTTCGATCACCATCTTCACGACTTCGTCGACACGAGCCGAGTCGAGGGCATGACCCTCCTGAACCAGGATGAGGAGCTCCTCGAGCACGGTTCGCGCCCGCTCCACCTCGGTGTCGGGACCTCTCAGCGCAACTTCGTCGCCGCGCGCGACGAACCGCACCCCCGGAAAGTGGGATTCCACTTGACGGAGATGGCGATCCGCCTCCCCGAGGAGATCCAACATCAGGTGATGGCTGGGGACGCGTAAGCGAGAGTCGGCTTGCTCGGTGAACACAGAAAACGACGCCCCTTTTGTGGCGTCGCGCACATTCTAGAGGCCGTGCCGGCTTGATCAGCGATTCAGTCGGGGTGGGAGACCGCATCCACGGTGGATTCGAGGAGGGAGGCGATCACGGCCTTGTCCGAATCGCGAACCTCGTCGGGCCTCCCCTGCCTGCGCAAGAAGTGGATGGCGGCGAGATAACGGTCGATGAGATCGCCGTTCCCCGCCTCGGCCGCCAGATCGAGATCGATCATCACACCGCGGTCGCCGCTGCCGATGGGCAACAGCTCGGCGGCGGGAACGGCGTAGATCTCGGCGAGACGGACCAGACGCTGAACACTTAGCGCGCGCTCCCCGCGCTCGTAGGCACCGACGACGGAGGCCTTGAACTCACCGCCTGTGTACGACTCGAGCTCTCCGAGCGACCAGCCACGATGCCGTCGCGCAGCCCGTAGACGCATCCCAAGCGAGGCGCTGAACTTGTCGGCCATTTTTCTCCCGTAAGCCCGTGACAGGATGCTACTTCTTCGACCCTGGCCCCACCAAGCACTCAAACCATCCGGGCCGCTGCGACCAGAGCCGCCGTCTCCACCCGAAGAACGGTGTCACCGAGGCTGAAGCGGGCCACAGCCTCGGGGATCTCTCCCGGGGCCCATCCCCCCTCAGGACCGATGACCACTGTGCGCGCGGAGGGCCTCTGGCTGCTCCCACCCATGTCGCAGACGACGTAGGGGTCCGCGATATCGGCAAAGGTGACTAGTCCATCGAACGTTTCCATCAACCAGGCACCCCGTGACTGCTCCAGCCCGGCCACCGCCCAGGAGCGAAGCCGGTCCACTTTCGGTGGCCGTCCGTGACCGTGCCGGGTATCGAGGAAACGGAGCGCGGCCACTCCCAACTCGGCCAGCTTCTCGACCAGGAACCGGGCTCGCTCCCGACTGTCCGGCGGGGCGCAGACCACGATCAAGTCGGTCGGTCTGGGGACCCGACCTTCTTCTCCTCGAATCACACCGGCGGCGTGGTACCGCCCCGAGCCGAACGATCCCATCCCGTCGGTGTACCCGACCTCCTCTCCCGGGTCGATCCGGAGCACCCTCTCCAGATGGCGTCGCTGCTGGTCGGAGACTTGGAGCCGATCATCCACCCAGGGACCGGGGACGAACAGGTGCGGTACGTGGACCATCAGCCGGTCGATGCGGGACGGTCCGTCCTCTCTCCCCGCAGCTCCGACCAGCGGCGAAGCAGGTCCTCTTCCTCGGCGGTGA
>DATHUL010000054.1:0-4357 GCA_035462285.1 Acidimicrobiia bacterium | reverse complement strand
TTCGTGTGGAAGGACGAGCATTGCGTTGCCTTCCTCTCCATCAACCCCCTCAAGCGAGGTCACACCCTCCTCGTGCCGAGGTTGGAGATCGACCACTGGATCGACTGTCCGCCCGAGCTCTCCGCTCATCTCTTCGCCGTCGCCCGCGACATCGGCAGTGCCCTGCAACGGGCGTTCCAGCCGACCAGGATCGGTATGGTGATCGCCGGTCTCGAAGTGCCCCATCTCCATATTCACCTGGTCCCGATCGACGGCGTCCACGACCTCGACTTCGCCAACGCGGCTCGGTCGGTGGAGCGCGAGCAACTCGAAGATGTCGCCTCGGCGATCCGGGCCGAGATGAAGACGATGGGCCTCTCCGGGGTCAGCGACTAGGTGGAAGTCGTCTTCGGGGGGATCAGCTCCCTCCTCTACGGCGCGGCCGACTTTCTCGGCGGGGAGGGGGCGCGTCGGGCCCCGGCGGCGGCGATCGTGTTCTGGGCCGGTGTCATCAGCTTCCCCTCGATCCTGGTGGTGGCACTACTGGTCGGCGGGGAGGCCGGGGTCGCCGACTACCTGCTCGGCGCCCTGGCCGGGACCTCGGGGGCAATCGGCCTCGTCTTCCTCTTCGCCGGGCTGGGTCGGGGCCGCGCCGCGTCGGTGGCGCCCGTAGCCGCCGCGATCGCTGCCATCGTGCCGGTCGTGGTCGCCGTGATCGAGGGTGAGCGCCCCACATTGCTGGCCTGGCTCGGCGTGACGGTGGCGGTGCCGGCCATCGCCCTGTGCGCCTGGGTCGCAGACACCGGCGATGGGGAACGAGGTGGGACGGGATACGGGGTGGTGGCAGGTCTCGGCTTCGGCGGTTTCACCGCCCTGATCAGGTTCACCGGCGCAGAGTCCAATCTGCTCCCACTGGTGTCCTCGCGGGCGTCGACGATGCTGGTGGTCCTCGCCATGAGCGGGTTGGGAGTGTGGAGGTTGACCCGCTTCGGCGCCACCCCGGGGCGGATCGTGGTCGGCAACGCCATCCTCGACGTCAGCGGGAACGTCGCCCTCCTCCTCGCCGTCCGAGCCGGCTCACTGGCCCTGGCCGCGGTGGCGGCCTCCTTCTACCCGGCGGTGACCGTGATCATGGCCCGTGTCGTCAACTCCGAGCACCTGCTCCGTCGTCAGGTGCTCGGGCTCGCCCTCACCCTGCTGGCGATGACCGCCATCGCCCTCGGCTGATCATCCCCTCACCACCAGCCAGGTCCCGGCGACGACCAGGGCTATGCCCACCAGACGAGGAAGGTCGAGTGCCCGCACCCCGGCAAACCACCCGAAGTGCTCGATCACCGCCCCCAGGATCAGGGTGGCACCGGTGAACAGGGTCAGACCTGCCCCCAATCCGAGCCGGGCCACGCTGATTCCCAACGAGGCCACCACCACCAGACCCATCAGCCCTGCGGTAAAGGCCCACCAGGGGAGCTCCTTGAGCTCGGAGAGACGGCTGCTCTGGAACACCAGCATGAGGACGGTGATGGCCAGCCCGCCTCCGGCGTAGGTGACGAAGGTGGAGGCGAGAGTCCCCACCCTCTGCTCCATGACGCCGAGGAACTGCGATTGGAGCGAGCCGGCCAGCCCTCCGAGCACAGCGACGAGCACGACGACGAGGAGATTCATGATCGGATCAGCATGGTCGGATCCGGCGGCAATCCCTGGCATCGTCGCCGGGAGCCGGAGACTCGGCTTGCTCTCTCCTACCTACCATCCCGTCATCGACCTCCCCGTCCGCCGCAGCCGGTCGAGACTCGAAGACAATAGGGGCCCGGGGCTGGCCACCCTCGTCCTGCTCAAGTTGGTGGTCAACACCGCCCTCCATTTCGTTTACCCCTTCCTGCCCGCCATCGTCAGAGGGCTCGGCATCGACCTGACCCAGGCCGGCATGTTGGTCTCGGTGCGCTGGGCCAGCTCGCTGACCACACCGGCGGTGATGACCTTCTCCGGGAGACGTGCACCGCACCCGGCGCCTCCTCGTTGCCGGTCTGACCATGTTCGGGGCCGGCTCCGTCGTCACTGCGTGGACCGGGGCGTTTGTCGGCTCCGCCATCGGTTTCGCCCTGGCCGGTCTGGCCAAGCCGATGATCTCTCACTGGCACTGGGCCTGGGGTTGGGCTGTGCCTGCCCTGTTCGCGCTCGCCCTCTGGTCCGAGACCGTTGACCCGGCGTTGACCGCCCTCGCCCTCGCCCCGTCGCCCTCGAGTTCGGCTACGTCTCGGTGATCCCGCTGATGACCGAGACTCCGCACCCGAGGCAGGTCCCGGATCCTGGCCCCTGTCTGTAGTGGCCAAGGGACTGGGGCGCATGGCCGGCGACTTCGTCTCCCCTCGGCTGTTCACCGCGGGCGGGATGAGACTGGTGACATCGTGGCTGCGGCGTCGTGTTGTTCGCCGTGGTGGTCGTCGTCCTGGTCGGGGTGAGGGAGGTCAGCCCCGGGGACCGGGCCCTGGTGGGGGAGGGGGGCTAGCCATGGCCCTCACCTCGTAGTCGACGATGGTCGACGCCAGATACTCGATGGCCCGGTCGAACCCTTCCCCGGTGTGGTTGGTGGTGTAGGAGAGGACCCGGGTCAGCCAGAGACGGAAGGCGAGGGATTCCCAGGCCGGGTCGCCGAGGACGAAGCCGTCGAGCAGGAACCCGAGCACCCGATGCCAGCGGTCGGCGTCCATGAAGGAGACCCGGCGATCCGGCCCCAGCATCAGATCGCCGGTGTCCCCGGGTAGGAGACGGGCCAGCTCCTGCTCCTCAGCGGACCAGGGTGCGTCGAGCAGGGGGATCGTCCCCTCGATGTCGTAGGCGACGACGCCCTTGAGGTCCTCGGTACCCGGGGCGGCAGGGTCGCTCCCGTGTCAGGCGTCGGGGGCCGGCCCGGGGAGACCGGAGAGGGAAGCGGCGGCGTCGAGACACTCGACCAGCATGACCCTGAGCTCGTCGAGCGACCCGTACAGGGCATGACGCTTACCGTCGGGGACGTGGTGCTCATATAGACCCAGGCCCAGTACCGAGGTGGCATAGGTGATAACGGTGTCGATCCCCCAGTCCGAGCGGTTACGGACCAGCTCCGATGCCGCCAGTGCCTCGACCGACTCCCGCCCCAGCAGCACCTCGCCGCCGAGCGGCTGGTCGAGCCGGGGGAGGAAGGTGCCGGGGAAGAAGCGGGCCAGGGCGGGCCTGGTCACCATCCAGGTGATCATGGCGTCGGTGGCGGCCCGGGGAAACCTGTGCCTCACCACCCCGAACCCGCGGTCGGCCGCCGCCTCGGCGCCCTCGATCCACGAGGAGTCGAAGTTGGTGATGTCGGCGTCGTAGAAGTGAACCCGTTCCCGCCCCTGGCCGGCGGCACGTGCGATGGCGGTGTTCATCCCGTCGCCCTTGCCCGGGCGCAGCCCGCCGATCCGATCCTGGACCATCACCTCGACCGGCTTGGACCGCGCCGACGCCACCTCCCGGGCCATCGCCCGCACCGCTCGCTCCCCCTCTCCCTCCTCGGTGGCCATGGCCCACACCTCGTCTATGGCCGGGTGGGACGCCGCGGTGGCCAGGTTGGCGACGACCAGGGATGGCGGCTCCGACTTGAACGGGAACACGGCGAGACTCAACCGGGTCAGGATAGGTAACCCCCCACCTGTCCCACCCCGGGTCTACGCTCGCCGCCATGGAGGAGATGGTTGGTCGTGTGCTCGGCACCGTCGACGCCACGCCGCTCGAATTCTGGGTCGGGGTCGCCCCCGAGGAGTACCTGGAGCTCGACGACGTCGTCGCCCTGGAGCGGGTCCTCCCCACCGGCGAGCTGGTCAAGATCTTCGGCACGATCAGCCAGGTGAGGGCCCGTCACGAAGGCGCCCGCTTCGACTCGGACGTCTTCCTGATCGAGGACGGTGTCCTCCCCGCCGAGGTGATGGAGGCGGCACAAGTGACGGTCACCCGGGTCGAGCCCGAGATCTTCGTCCCGCCCCGCCCCGGGCAACCGGTGCGCCGGGCCCGGGACAAGGAGCGCGATCAGGCGCTCTTCTTCGACCGCATGGAGCGGCGCTTCCCCGTCGGCGCCTCACGTAACGGCGAGCCGTTGTACGCCAACTTCGAGTTCCTCAACGGGCAACGGGGGGCCCACGTCAACATCTCGGGCGTCTCCGGGGTGGCCACCAAGACCAGTTACGCCACCTTCCTGCTCCACTCGGTGTTCACCTCCGGGGTGCTCGGGCAGGCGGCGGTCAACACCAAGGCGTTGATCTTCAACGTCAAGGGTGAGGACCTGCTCCATCTCGACCGGCTCAACACCAGTCTCGACGATGATGCCGAGCGCATTTACCGGGCGCTGGGGCTGCCCGCTCAGCCGTTC
>DATHUL010000053.1:0-9702 GCA_035462285.1 Acidimicrobiia bacterium | reverse complement strand
AGCGGACGGCGGGCTCGCCACCAGGTGATGACACCGGCGAGGGCGGCAACCCAGATGAGCACATCCCCCACCGTGGCGTATGGAGCGGTGCTCGTCCTGCCCGCCACCGTCCCGTAGATGATCTCTTGGGTCCCCAAGCCGGACACCTCACCCAGGGAGCCGTCGGCTCCGATCACGGTCGACTTCCCGGTGACGGCGGCGTGAATGACGTCGAGCCCCATCTCCGCAGCCCGCATCCGGGTCATCCCGATGAACTGATCCGAGCCGGGAGTGGTGCCATAGGACCCCTCGTTGGTGAGGACCGCCAGCACATTGGCCCCGGCGGCGACTTGCTCTCTGATGTATCGGGAGAAGCCGCCTTCGAAGGAGATTACCGAGCCGAGACGTATCCCCTCCCCCAGATCGAAGACAGCCGGCCCTTCGCCGGGGATCATGTCCCGAGGCACCTGGTCGAGGTCAGGGATCCATTCGAAGAGAGGCCGAAACGGGATGTACTCCCCGAACGGGACCGGGTGCTGTTTCTGGTACTCGCCGACGATTTCCCCCTGGGGGTCGAAGAGGACGTTGGCATTGACCCAATGAGTCTCGTTCAGCGGCCGGTCGCTCCCCACCACGAACCATGCCCCGATCCGGCGCGCCTCGTCGGCTATCGCCTCCCCGATCTCCGGGTTCTGCACCGGGTCGGCATTCGAGGAGCCGGTCGACCCTTCCGACCAGACCACGAGGAAGACCGAGCCGGGCTCGATGGTGCGGGTCAACGCCAAGTGCTGTTGGAAGGTTCGGAGACGCTCATCCGGAGCGCAGTGCTCGAAGGGACACGGGGTCGACCCCTGGACGATGGCGACCCTCTGGCTGGCGAGCGGATCTCCCTTCGAGTCGAGCCACGGCAGCGCCGAGACCACGACCAGGGCCGGCACCGGTACGAACAGCCACCAGTTGCGGGGGGCTCGTGCCATCACCGCGACGGCCGCAGCAGCAGCCACCACCATCATGGTGACCCCGGTTGTCCCGTAGACCGACGCCAGGTCCCGGGCCCACTCCTGGTCGGAGAGGGCGTATCCGGTCGCGCCCCATTCGAACCCGCTGAAGGGGAACCGGTAGCGGACCAGCTCCATCAGCGCCCATCCGCCGACCGCGAGCAGGAACCAGGTGCCTTGAGGACGTCCGTTGTACCGGCCCAGCCACCATCCGACGGCGGCGGGATAGGCGGCCTGGACGATGATCAGGGGGATCACCGCGATCAGACCCAGCTCGGAGAGCCACCAGATGACCCCGGCGAAGAAGGTCACACCGTAGAGCCCGCCGTAGAGGAGACCTCGGGCTCGACTGCCTGCCATGCGCAGCCCGGTCAGGAACAGGGCAACACCGGGCAGGATCAGCCAACCCGGCCCGATCCGGGGAAAGGCGAGGGCGGAGACAACACCGCCGACGACAACAAAGAGACCGCCGATCACGGCGGGAGGGTATGCCTGGCCTCGTTCCTTATGCACTCCGTCACATATCCGTGACGCCCTGCATTAGGAACGCGGTCGACGACCCGTATCCTGGAGCCATGTGGGAAGGTGATGCTTGGGTGGCGGTGGAGGCGGGGCGGGCCGGGGCGGAAGTGGTCCGGCGCGGCTTTCTCGAGGATTTCGCCACCGAGCTGAAGGGCTCGGTCGACCCGGTCACCGTGATCGACCGCGAGGCCGAGGAGGCGATCAAGGAGGTGATCGCCGCCCATCTGCCCGGCGACGAGATCCTCGCTGAGGAGGGCGGCGGCGCCGACTGGCGCGGCCACCGGGTGTGGATCGTCGACCCGCTCGACGGGACGGTCAACTTCGTCAACCGACTGCCCCAGGTCGCGGTCTCCATCGCCCTCTGGAGCGAGGCCAGACCGCTGGTCGGGGTGGTCATCGACGTGACCCGTGAGGAGGAGTTCGTCGCCGTTCTCGGGGAGGGGGCCCGGGCCAACGGGGCTCCGATCCATGTCTCGGAGACGGCGCTGCTCCAGGACTCGCTGCTGGCGACGGGATTCCCGTACGACCGTCAGGAGCACGCCCGCGCCTATCTCGACGTGATGGAGCAGGTGATGACCCGGAGCCGGGGAACGAGGAGGATGGGCGCCGCCGCCCTCGACATGGCCTGGGTGGCCTGCGGACGGTTCGACGGGTACTGGGAGCACGGCGGGCCCCACGGGGTGAAACCATGGGACGCGGCGGCGGGGACCCTCCTGGTCACCGAGGCCGGGGGCACCGCCACCGACAGCCGCGGCTCCTCTTTCGATCTGGAGCCATCGGCATTCGTGGTCAGCAACGGCAAGATCCACGAGGAGTTGCGGCAGATAGTCGACGACTGGATGCCGGGGCACCTGCGCTGATGTATCACGACCATCACATCCACCCCCTCGGATACGCCGGGTTGGTCAACGGGTTGGAGTTGATGGACGCCGCCGATCTCGACGAGGTGATGCGACGGGTGGCGGCTCGGGCCGGCCACGTCGAGGGGGCGATCATCGGCCATCGTCTCAACGACGAGGGCGTGTCGGAGCGGCGGTTCCCGGTGCGCACCGAGATCGACGACGTGGTGGCGGATCGGCCCGTGATCCTCTACCGCTACTGCGGGCATGTGGCCGTGGCCAACAGCGCCGCTCTCTCCCTGGCCGGGATCGACGCCGATACCCCTGATCCCGAGGGGGGCTCCTTCGACCGAGACCAGGGTGGGGTGCCTACCGGCGTGCTGCGGGAGACCGCCATCTCGGTGGTCTCCTCGGCCCTGGCCCCGCAGGTCCACGGGCCGTCCGATGCCGCCATCCTGGGCGCCCTCCGCGGATTGACCAATCTGGGCATCGGATCGATGACCGGGATCGTCTCGGTGGGAGAGCCCCTCTGGTGCGGGGTCCCCGACGAACTGGAGGTCCTGTGCCGACTCGCCCCCGATCTCCCCTTCGAGGTCGAGGTGCTGGTGATCGCGTCCAATCCGGGCGACCTGGCTGATGCGGCCGAGAAGATTCGCCACGCCCAGGGACGGATCAGGTACCTGGGCTGGAAGGAGTTCGCCGACGGCAGCTTTGGCGGGCACACCGCTGCACTGCACGAGCCCTACGCCGACCGACCCGACACCCGGGGAACCGAGCGTCTCGATCCGGAGCACGTCAAGACGATGGCCCGGGCCTCGATGATGCTCGGAGGCTCGGTTGCCATCCACGCCATCGGCGACCGGGCCAACGACCGTGTCCTCGACGTCTACCAGGAATTGATCGAGATGGGCGCCGAGCCTGATCGGCTCCGGCTGGAACATGCCTCTCTGCTCACCGAGGCCGCCATCGAGCGGATGGCCCGGCTCGGGGTGACCGCCTCGGTGCAACCGGCCTTCCTCCCCTCCGAGTCGAGCTGGCTGGAACGGCGGCTCGGCGAGGAGCGGATGAGCCGGGTCTATCCGTTTCGGTCGATCCTCGACGCCGGCATCACCACGATCGGAGGCAGCGATTCCCCGGTGGAGCCACCCGATCCGGAGATCGGCATCAACGCCGCCATCGAGCGTCCCGGCTTCAACCCGTCCCAATCCCTCACCGAAGACCAGGCCATCTCCCTCTTCTCCCCGCCATCCCACTGAGGCCCGCGGTCGCCAACCGGTCAGCGTGACAACGCCGCGGCCAGGGCCAGATAGTCGTCCGGAGTGTTGTAGAGATGGGCGGAGATGCGGAGGAGTTGCCGGGGCCATTGCGGCCAGTTCATGACCAGGGCGGCGAATCCGGCGTCGAACAACGGGTCCATCGATGGCGACAGCTCCCCGAGGGGAGCCGGTCCCTCACCGTCGGGCAGCAGGACCGAGGCCATCGACCCGACCATCTCGTCGGGAGCGGGCGGTGTGGTGCCCACGGCGGCGGCGATGACCGCCCGCCCCTCCAGGACCAGGTCGTGATTCCGCTTCATCACCGCCTCCCATCCCCCGGTTTCCATCCCCCCGACCAGACGCAGGGCTTCGGGCACCACCGCCCACGCACTGAAGTCGTCGGTGCCGAGCCAGTCGAACAACTGGCGATAGCGATCCTCGGGCCCCAGTCCCGGCGCGTTGTAGCCATGTGAGATCACGGTGGGCACGGTCGACGCGATGCGGTCGGATCGGGTGTTGAGGAAGGCCGCCCCCTTCGGGGCGCAGGTCCACTTGTGCAGGTTGCCGGTGTACCAGGAGGCGCCGAGGAGGTCGAGGGCGAGCGGGACCTGACCAGGTCCATGGGCGCCATCGACCAGGACCGGGGTCTTCGGCTCGAGGGCAGAGACCAGATCCTGGATCGGGTAGACCAGTGCGGTCGGCGAGGTGACGTGATCGATCACAGCGAGCTTGGTCCTCGAGGTGACCGCATCGAGGACCGCTCCGGTGACCTGGGATGGATCCTCGACGGGGAACGGCACCGGGGCCACCACCACCTCGGCGCCGGTCCGCTCCGCGGTGAAGCGGAGGACCTGACGCACTGCGTTGTAGTCATGCGCCGTCGTCAACAACTGGTCTCCCGGCTCCAGTGTCGGCTCCACCGAGCGCAACACCGAGGCAACCCCCGTCGTCGCGTTCCTCACCGGGACCACTCCGGCCGGGTCGGCGCCGACGAAGCCGGCGACGGCGTCACGGGCCCGATCGGTGGCAGTCTGCAGCTCGCGGAACACGAACCGGCTCGGGTTGGCCTCGAGGCGGGACCGCCACTCCGATTGGATGGCGAGGACCTCCTCGAGCACCGCTCCAAACGACCCATGGTTGAGATGGCGAGTCCCCGGCTCCAGTGCCCACATCCGGGTGACCTTAGGGAGGACATGCAGGCAGCCCGTCGCCGTGAGGACGGGGAAACTCGGGTTCTCAGTGCCAGGACGCGTCACTACCGTGCCGCCGATGTTCGACTTCGGCGCGGTGACCCCGGACGGGATTCGTGAAGAGGTGGCCCGAGCTGTGGAGTCCGCAGAGACGATCGCGGCCCGGATCGCCGACCCGAGCACTCCCGGCACCTTCGACGACGTGATCGCGCCCTTCGACGACATCATCGACCTGATCCGGCGCACCCAGCATCACACCGAGTTCATGAAGGAAGTCCATCCCGACCCAGATGTGCGCGAAGCGGGCGCCGAGGCGGAGGAGATCCTGAAGCGCTGGTGGCAGTTCCCCGAGTCGCCCTGGTCGGTGGAGTTGGCGTTCCGCCCGGAGATCTTTGCCGCGGTGGAGCGGTTCGCCGCCGGCGAGGAGGCGGCGCAGCTGACCGGGGAGAGGGCACGGTTCCTGGAGACGATCAGAGCCGATATGAGGCTGGTCGGCCATCACCTGGCCGAAGAGGACCGTGCCGCCCTCGAGGAGATGTCGAGCCGGCTCATTGTCCTGCAAAGTCAGTTCTCGAGGAACATCGCCGACGACGAGACCGTGATGCTGATCGGGGAGGACGACCTCGACGGTCTCCCCGAGAGCTACGTGAAGAGCCTGGGAAGGGATGAGGAGACCGGCTCATACGTGGTGACCATGGCCTATCCCGACTACGTCCCGTTCATGGAGAACTCGGGACGCCGCGACCTGCGGGAGAAGCTCCACTCTCTCTACGCCAACCGGGCGGTGGTCGAGAATCGGCCCCTGCTCGAGGAAGCCGTAGACCTGCGTCGGAGGATGGCGCGGCTTCTCGGCTTCGAATCGTGGGCGGACCGGGTCCTCTCCACCCGGATGGCCCGATCGAAGGACCGGGTCGACGGGATGTACCAGGGGCTGATCCCCCGTCTCACGGTGCAGGGGGAGAAGGAGATCGCCAAGGTCGCCGCCCTGCTGGAACAGGATGTCGGGGACCGACAGGTGCAGGTCTGGGACTGGAACTACTACGACACGCAGATCCGCAAGACCGAGTACGGCGTCGACCCGATGGAGGTCGCCGAGTACCTCCCGCTGCAACAGGTCCTCGACGGCATGTTCCAGCTCACCTCCGAGGTGTTCGGGCTCGTCTACCGGCCGGTCGAGGCGCCCACCTGGCATCCGGACGTGCTGGTCTATCAGGTCACCGACCGGGACACGGGCGTCATGATCGGGCATTTCTATCTCGATCTGTTCCCGAGACAGGGGAAGTTCACCCACGCCGCGGTGTTTCCCGGCGTACCGGGGAAGAGACTGGCCGACGGCTCCTATCAGACCCCGATCGCCGCCATGGTGTGCAACTTCACCAAACCCACGGAGGACACACCGTCACTGCTCCAACACAGCGAGGTCGAGACCCTGTTCCACGAGTTCGGCCACGTGCTCCACGACCTGGTCGCCCACTGCGAGCTGGCCCGGTTCTCCGGGGCCTACACGGTCTGGGACTTCGTCGAGGCGCCGAGCCAGATCATGGAGCACTGGACCTGGAAGCCCGAGGTGCTGACCCGTTTCGCCCGCCATCACCAGACCGGCCAACCGATCCCGACGGCCCTGGTGGAGGGTCTGGTCGCCGCCCGCCAATTGAACGATGCGATGTGGCATCTCCGTCAGATCCAGTTCGGGCTCCTCGACCAGGCGCTGCACGGCCCCGAGGAGGAAAAGGACCTCGACGCCATCCTGCTCGAGTCCACCGCCGTCTCGCTCCTCCCCCATCACGAGGGGACCTTCCACCCGGCCTCGTTCGGCCATCTCATGGGCGGCGGGTACGACGCGGCCTATTACGGCTACATCTGGTCGGAGGTGTTCGGTGACGACATGTTCTCCCGCTTCGAGGAGGAGGGGATCACCTCTCCGCAGGTGGGACGGGCCTACCGGGACCTGGTGATCGGCAAGGGCGGGTCGGTCGACCCCGACGACATGCTGGTCGCCTTCCTCGGTAGAGAACCGAACAACGAGGCGTTTCTGCGCAAGGTGGGAATCGAATGACGCAACTGGACTTTGGCTTCTCGACCGTGACCGCCGACGAGGTGGAGAGAGGGATGGACACCGCTCTGACGGAGGCGCAGCAGATCCTAGAGGACCTGGTCGCGCCCAAGGAGGAGCGGACCTTCGAGAACACGATGCTCCCCCTCGACCGGATCGCCGATGTCCTCTCCTCGGCCAACACCAGATACGCATTCATGGGCTATGTCCATCCCGAGAAGGAAGTCCGCTCCGCGGCGAAGGCGGCCGAGGAGAAGATGGAGACGTTCGGCGTGGAGATGGTGTTCCGCGACGATCTCAACGCCGCGGTCAGGGAATACGCCGCCACCGAGGAGGCCGGGGGCCTGGAAGGGGAGAGAGCCCGATTCGTCGAGTTCACGCTCAGAGACCTCCGCCACGCCGGCCACGAGCTGACCCCCGAGGCGAGGGCCCGGGTCAAGGAGCGGACCCAGCGTCTGGTCGAGTTGGGAGTGCGCTTTCAGGAGAACATCGACGAGTGGGAGGACCACATCCTGGTCACCCCTGACGATTTGGAAGGGCTCCCGCCCAGCTTCGCCGAGTCGCTCGACAGCGACGAGGAGACGGGCAAACTCAAGGTGACCCTGGCCTATCCCCATGTCATCCCGTTCGTGGAGAACGCCAGGCGCCGCGATCTGCGAGAGGAGCTCTCCTTCAAGTTCAACACCCAGGCAGTGGAGGCCAACCGGAAGATCCTGGAGGAGGCATTGTCCCTGAGACGGGAGATCGCCGCCGAGTTCGGCATGCCGAGCTGGGCCCATCACCGTCTGGAGGAGAGGATGGCCAAGGACCCGGAGCGGGTCTCCGCCTTCTACAGGTCGCTCATCCCCCCGTTGACCAAACAAGGCGAGCTCGACATCGATGCGATGGGCAAGCTGCTCGAGACCGACGAAGGGGACTCCCGGATCCAGACCTGGGATTGGCGCTACTACGACACCCAGCAGCGTCGCACCGACTACGGAGTCGACCCGTTCGAGGTGGCCCAGTACTTCCCACTCGACTCGGTCCTGACCGGGATGTTCGACCTGGTCCAGGAGACGTTCGGGCTCGAGTTCCGGGAGGTCGACCATCCGGACGTCTGGCATCCCGAGGTGCGTCTGTTCGCCATCCACGACTCGGGAAGCGGCGAGGAGCTGTCCCATTTCTACCTCGACCTGTTCCCCCGGGAGGGCAAGTACGGGCATGCCGCCGAGTTCCCACTGATCATGAGCCGGCGTCTCGAGGACGGGTCGTATCAGAACCCGGTCTGCGCCATGGTGGCCAATTTCACCAAGCCCACCGCATCGGCGCCCTCCCTGCTCCAACACGGTGAGGTGGAGACCCTGTTCCACGAGTTCGGCCACGTCCTTCATCAGAACCTGGGGCGAACCGAGCTGGCCCGGTTCGCCGGCACCAATGTCGAGCGGGACTTCGTAGAGGCGCCGAGCCAGATCATGCAGCACTGGGTATGGCGAGCCGACGTGTTGCGTCGCTTCGCCCGCCATCACGAGACCGGCGAGCCGATCCCGGATCGTCTGGTCGAGCAGTTGGTGGCGGCACGTCAGCTCAACGTGGCGGTGCAGCAACTGCGGCAGCTCCAATACGGATGGTGGGACCAGACAATGCACGGGACGGAGCCCGAGATCGACCTCGACCAGATCCTGCGGGAGGGGGCCCGTCTCGGTCTGATGCCCTTCCACGAGGGCACCTTCTCGCTCGCTTCGTTCGGCCATCTCATGGGCGGTTACGACGCCGCCTACTACGGGTACATGTGGTCCGAGGTGTTCGGTGACGACATGTTCTCCCGCTTCGAGGAGGAAGGGGTCACCAACCCGGATGTTGGAATGGCCTACCGCCGCGAAGTGTTGGAGAAGGGTGGATCAGTGGACGCAGACGAGATGCTGACCCGGTTCCTGGGTCGCGAACCTGACAACACCGCCTTCCTGAGGAAGCTCGGAATCGAGTGATCCTCATGTTGCGGGTTTCGCTGCCGATCATTCAGACAGGTGTTTCCAGAGCGTTTCGGACTGGTCATCTCCCGGGACCGGCGTTTAGAATCGGATGATCCCGGGAACCGTTGTTGGCTTCCCGACGTCTCATCCGATGAGCGGTGATCGTTTATTGCCGCTTTACGGGTAGGCCCGCACAGTGGAGTGCGTACCAGGATTCCAGGGAGATCCGTCTCAGGAAGTACCGCCGAGACATCAGACAGGTTTCACCATTACCGGCCCAGACCAAGGAGGGCCCGCAAATGACAGACATCGTCAGAGGAGCCGCCATAAAGGGCATGACCCGACCTTCGAAGAGATTCAACGAGGGCCGCGTCTGCGCCAAGAAGGGTTGCACCACCAAGCTTTCCCAATACAACAAGGCCGAGTTCTGCCACGCCCACGCCCCGGTTCGCTTTCCCCGGGTCAGAGGTAAGATCATGGACGGTCAGGACGCCTGAGACGGCTCGGCTCGAGCGAGCCGATCAACCAACGCGCGGCGCCCGGTAGCCTGAGCCCATGAGCGAGGCAACTCTCCAAGCGCCCGAAATCCACTGCGACCACTGCAAGACGAGCATCGAGGGAGCGGTCGGGGCACTCGATGGCGTGGAGACGGTCGACGTCGGCATCGCCGACGCCACCGTGCGTGTCGCCTACGACGAGAGCCGCGTCGACCTGGGCACGATCAAACAGGCCATCGAGGAGCAGGGCTACGCCGTCTTCGGTTGACTCTCGCCCCTCGGGCCGCCGTGACACCATCTCCTTCGACGTCGACGGCATGACCTGCGCCACCTGCGCGGTCAGGATCGAGCGGATCCTGGGCCGTCAGGACGGGGTGGAAGCTGCAAACGTCAACCTGGCCGGGGCGTCGGCTCTGGTC
>DATHUL010000052.1:0-2133 GCA_035462285.1 Acidimicrobiia bacterium | reverse complement strand
ACTGCCAGAGCAACGGATAGGTGGAAGTCAGCCTCACCTCTCCGGCTTGGGGAACGTGATTGGCGATGATCCATCTCTCCCGCTCGTCCAATGCCGACGTCCCCGGAAAGAGCGAAGCGGTGTGACCATCGTCGCCCATGCCGAGGTGGACCATGTCGGGGCGGTGTCCGCGGTGGATCTCCCGTATCACAGCCTCATAGTGGGGTGCGATGTCCTCGGCGGTGAGATGCTCGGCCCACCCGGGGCGATGGAACCGGGCACCGACGTGTCTGATCAAGGTCTCCTCGGCCATCCGTCCGTTGGATCTCTGGTGGTCGGGAGGGACCCACCGCTCGTCGGAAATCCACGTATCGACATTCGACCAGTCGACGTCGAGTTGGCGCAGCCGTTCATAGGTTGCAATAGGCGTGGTGCCCCCGGAGAGCCCCAGGGTGAACCTGCCGTTGGTCAGGGAGATTTCCCCGGCGATCCTCGCCGCCACAGCCCTGGCGACGTCTTCAGGACCCTTATGGACGATTACTTCCACACCCCGACGGTAGCCAGCGTGGGCGGTTTGGCGATCCAACGGATCCGTCGCCGGGCCCATGTCGCAGTGCGACAATGCCCTCATGGAGACTCTCAGGATCCCTGTCGGAGATGGCGCGGTCACCGGCCGGCTCACCGGTACGGGGCCTGACGGGATCCTGCTCGCCCACGGGGCTGGGACCGATCAGGACCACCCCTTCATGGCGCTGCTGCGGGATGCGCTGGCCGCGGTCGGACTCCGCGTGCTCACCTTCAACTATCCGTACACCGAGCGGGGATCCCGACGGCCGGACTCGACGGACCGCCTTCTCGACAGTCACCGAGCGGCCGCCTCCACCCTGGCTGGCCATGTGGAACGGGTCTATCTGGCCGGTCGCTCGATGGGAGGAAGGATGGGCCTGTACCTCGCCGCCGAAGGCTGGCCCGCGGCCGGCGTCGTTCTATACGCCTACCCCTTGCACCCGGCGGGAAGGCCGGAGACCCTTCGCGTCGACCGCTTCCCCGATGTGGGTGTCCCGATGCTCTTCTTCCAGGGCACCCGTGACCCGCTGGCCCGGATGGACCTGTTCGATCGCTACATCAGACCACTACCGAACGCCACGGTCGAGATCCTCGAGGGCGCCAGCCACTCGACCCGAGGCGGGGGATGGACCGACCAATCGACGGCAGAGCATCTGGCCACCCGCACGGCCGAGTGGGTGAGAGGCGCAGCCCGGATGGCCTGATCCATCTGGCAAATCGGGGCCGCCACGGCCATAATCAGGACTTCTTGCATCCCTCTAGGAGTTCTTCATGTCACAAGTCACGCTGCGCGCCCACGCCGGGAGGAAACCCGGCTCGGCAGAGTCCCGTCGGATCCGTCGCAAGGGCTTGACCCCCGCCGTCGTATACGGCCCGGGTCTCGATCCGATGCCTCTCTCCGTCGATTCCCACGATCTGCATGTCGCCCTGCACACCGACGCCGGGACCAACGCCATCATCAGCCTCGAAATCGAGGGCGGGGAGACCCTGACCACCATGGCTCGGGTCATCGACAAGCACCCCTTCCGAAACGAGTATCGCCACATCGATTTCGTGAGGGTCGACCTCACCCGGACGGTCAGCTTGGAGGTGGCCATCCATTTCGAAGGTGAGCCCGTTGGCGTCAGCGAAGGCGGTGTGTTCAGCCCGGCCCGGACCCATGCGCTGGTCGAGGTGCTCCCGACCGCTATTCCCCAGTACATCGAGCTCGACATCTCGGGAGTCGAGGTTGGAGGGGCCTTGCGCATCTCGGATCTCCCCCCGATCGAAGGGGTCACCTATCTCGAAGACCCCGATGCTGTCGTCATGTCGATTACAGCCCCCGCCGCGGAGATCGAGGAACCCGCTGCGGAGGAAGGCGAGGAGGACGAGACGGCTGAAGAGGAGCAAACCGACGATGAAGCTGCCGCTTCTGGGGAGGCCGCGACCGAGGAAGACGAAGCCGGCTGAGTCACCGGCCCTAGTAGTCGGGCTCCGAAATCCGGGGTCCAGGTACGAGGGTTCACGCCACAACATCGGCTCGGTGATCGTCGACCGCATCGCCCAACGAAACGGGCATGCTCTCGGACGTGCGCCGTCCAGGGTCAG
>DATHUL010000051.1:0-3047 GCA_035462285.1 Acidimicrobiia bacterium | reverse complement strand
CTTCTCCACCAAGACCCGACTCCCCGCCGAGCAGATCTCACCGGCGTTGGCGAAGATCCCGGCACAGGTGCCCTCGACCGCGGTGGCGAAGTCGGCGTCGGCGAAGATCAGGTTGGGCGACTTCCCTCCCAATTCGAGCGTCACCCGCTTCAGCGTGTCGGAAGCCGACCGGGAGATGAGCTTGCCCACCTCCACCGAGCCGGTGAACGAGACTTTGTCCACCCCGGGATGGGAGACCAGGGGCGCCCCGGCCTCGGGACCGAAACCGGTGAGGAGGTTGAACACCCCGGGGGGGAACCCTGCCTCATCGAGGATGCGGGCCAGTTCGATGGCGGTGAGCGGGGTCTGTTCGGCGGGCTTGAGGATGGTGGTACAGCCGGCGGCCAGGGCCGGTGCGATCTTCTGGCTCGCCATCAGGATCGGGTAGTTCCACGGCGTGATCAGGGCGGCGACCCCGACCGGCTCCTTGATCACCAGGCTCATCGCCTCCGGGCCCACCGGAGGGATCGAGCCCATGACCTTGGTCGCCCAACCGGCGTAGTACTCGAACATGTAGGCCGCCTCGTCCACGTCCCAATACGAGTCGCCGAGCGGCTTGCCGTTGTCCAGGGTCTCCAGTTCGGCGAGTCGGTCCCGATCGCGTCGGATGATCTCGGCCACCCTGAACAGGAGGGTGGCCCTGTCCCGCGGCGCCGACTGGGCCCCCCAGGAGCCCTCGTCGAACGCCCTCCGCGCCGCGGCGACGGCGGCAGCGGCGTCGTCGACGCCGGCCGAAGCGACCATTTCCACGATCTCGCCGGTGGCCGGGTTCAGCGTCTCGAAGCTCTCCCCGGAGCGGGGGTCGACCCAATTGCCGTCGATGTAGAGCTGTTTCACGCCCGCCTCCAGATGATGGGATCGGTGGGATTGGACGCTAGCACCGGTGACTGAACCGCCGTTCAGAAAACCCGAGCTCAGAAGACTGTCGCCAGGAGCCGGGTCGCCGCATCCTCGCCGCTCTCGACGGCGCCAACGATGGTGCCGGACCCGTTGACATGCTCGCCGGCGAGGAACACCCTGCCCCAGGGTCGGGCCAGTGGCTCGAGCAGACCACGCTGACCGGGCCCGATCACCGAGTACGACCCTCCGGCAAACGGATCGGAGACCCAGTCGGCCACGATCGGCGCCCCAAGGTCGACCTCCGGTGCAGCTCTGGCCAGCCGGGCCATCGGGTCGACGAGAAAGGCGTCCACACCCGGCTCGGTGCCGGCGAACCCGGTCACCGCCCTCCGCACCGACCCCTGCGGCCCGAGCCCGGTCCAGTACCAGGCGGGGATGTCGGTGTCCTGTCTCCGGAACATGGGGGGCTCCTCACTGGTCGGCACCGCCATCTTGATCCCCTTCCCCATCTCCACATGGTCGAGGGCGAGGGCGACGTCCTCGGGGAGAGCCGGGTCGAAGACGAGGCGTCTCAGCACGGGCAAGGGCACGGCGAGGACCACCGCCGCCGCCTCGAGCTCCTCGTTCCCCGTGATCACGCCGACTTCATTCCCCCGTTGCTGGACCGAGACGACCACGGTCTCGAGTCGGAGTTCCAGACCTGCGGCCAAGGCTTTGGCCAGCCGGTCGTTGCCGCCGTCGACCCGGACGTAGGAACCCTGGTCTCCAACTCCGAACTCCTCGCCGATCTCCCCCGCCGAGACCCGGTCGAGCTGCGCCCCGGCGGTGCCGGCGAGACGGGAGCGAAGCACCGCCCCGGCCGGTCCCGGCTGCCCCAGCCCGGCGAGCAGGTCGGCCACGGTGATCTCCGCCAACCGCTCAGACCCGAGCTCCTCCATCCGCCCGACCAGGGCTCGTCCCACACGCTCGTGCTCATCGTCCGGGATGACCGGTCCGCCCACCGGGTCGCGTGAGGTGAAATCCATCCCGGTGTCGACGAGACCGAGTCCGAGCTCGGCGACGAGGTCGATCAGCCGGGTCTGGGAGGTGGAGATCCACTCCCCGCCCAGCTCGACGATCTCGTCATTGGGAAGCCGGTGCGACCAGACCCGGCCACCGACCCGGTTCCTGGCTTCGAGCACCAGCACCTCGGTCCCCTCCATGGCCAGCCGTCGTGCCGCGGTGAGACCGGCGACCCCTGCCCCGATCACGACCACTCGACGGGGTGAGGCGACGGCGGGCATCGGCGGCGACGATACCCCGCTTCGATATTGTCCCGACGTGCCAGAGGAGACACCGGAGTACCCGGTCCGCATCGACCGCCGGGTGTTCGTCCCCATGGACGACGGCGCCCGCATCGCCCTCACCGTGTACCAGCCCGATTCCGACCGCGACGGGCCCTACCCGACCGTGGTCGAATCGCTCCCCTACCGCAAGGACGACGCCTTCTACTCCCCGGATTGGTCGACCTACGCCTATCTGGCGCAGAGGGGCTTCGCCGGTGTCCGCATCGACATCAGGGGCACCGGCGCATCCACCGGGATCATCGCCGACGAGTACCTGCCCCGGGAGCAGCAGGACACGCTGGCCGTGTTCGACTGGCTGGAGGGCCAGGAGTGGTGCAACGGGAACCTGGGCATGTGGGGGGTGTCTTGGGGAGGATTCAGCTCGCTGCAGACCGCGATGCTGCGACCGGCCCGGCTCAAGGCGATCGCCCCGGTCCACGCCACCCACGATCGTTTCGCCTGCGACGTCCACTACACCGGCGGATCGCTCCACGCCCAGGAGCAGGTGGACTGGCCCCCCTCTATGGTGCTGTGCAACGCACTTCCCCCCGACCCCGACATCGTCGGCGAGGGATGGTTCGAGGAGTGGATCGATCGCCTGGAGCGGACCCCGCAATGGCCGGGGACCTGGCTTCGCCACCAGTTCCGGGACCGGTACTGGCTGCATGGCTCGCCCTGCGCCGACTACACCGCCATCGAGTGCCCGACGCTGCTCATCGGAGGATGGGTCGACGGCTACGTGGACGGGATGCTGGCCCTCGCCGAGCACCTGACCTGTCCGACCCGGACCGTGATCGGCCCCTGGGGCCATTATCGGCCGGCCACCGGATGTCCCGGCCCCAC
>DATHUL010000050.1:0-10256 GCA_035462285.1 Acidimicrobiia bacterium | reverse complement strand
GGGAGGGTCTGGAGAAGCTGGACGTCCCCGGTCCGGAGCAGGTGGCCGAGGCCGGGGGCCGTCTGGCCGCGCTTGTCGCCGCGGCCGACGAGATGCCGTCCCGCCTCGAGGAGCTCGAAGCGCTGACCCGGAAGGCGGAGGAGGCCGCCGCCGCCGGCATCGCCCTCGATGGCGTCGTCTCCCGCCTCGCCGCGATCAGGGCGCCCGCCGACTTGGAGACGCTCATCGACGACCGAGCCTCGGCCATGGAGCGGCTCGCCGCCGCCATCGAGGCCCAGGGCGAGGTGATCGCGGCCCGCGCCGCCTTGGACGCCGCCCTGGCCGGCTACCCGGAAAGACAGGCGCTGGAGCGGTGGCACGCCGATCGCGGGCGTCTCGCCGTCATGTCCGCCAATCGGATCGAACTCGGCCTGGATCGGCTGGTCGAGTTGGCGAACGAGACGACAACCGCCCGCGACCGGGCCCGGGCCCGGCTCGAGGAGACGAGGATGAGCCATGCCGCTCACCAGCTGCGCCAGGGTCTGGACGCGGGAGGCACTTGCCCTGTCTGTCACGGGGTGGTGACGACCGTCCCCGCCACCGATCCGGGCGACGCGGCGTCGCTCGACCGTCTCGGCGAGGAGGCACTCGAACTGGAGAGCGCCGCCGCCGAGGCTCGTGACCGTCTCAAGGAAGCCGAGGGCCAGGCCAAGCAGATCGACCAGGCGATCGCCGAGCTCGAAGAGGGGCTGCTCGGCGCCCCGCCTCAGGACGAGGTCGAGGCCGCGCTCGGCGCAGTGAAGAGTCTGCTCGCCACCCAGGACGAGATCGGGCGGTCGGAGGAGTTGGCCCGTCAGGCCGTGGAGGAGGCGGAGGTCGCCGTGTCACGACTGGAGGAGCGGTCGGCGGCACTCAGAGAGGCCCTGCTGACGGGGCGGGACGCCGTGGTCGACGAGGGGCCACCGCTTCCCGGAGACGACGTCATCGCGGGGTGGCGTGTCTTCGAGACGTGGCGGGCGGATCGGATCAGCCAACGGCGATCAGAGTTGGAGGTCTTGACCGCCGTGATCGAAGGGTCCGAGCTGGCGGTCTCCGCGGCCCGATCGGGTCTCGCCTCCTGGCTTGCCGGGCTCGGCGTCGAGCCCGCCGGCTCTCCGCAGACCGACCTCGCCCTGGCCATCGAGCGTCGCTCCAACGAGGTCAGGGAGCTGGAGAAGACACTGGCCGACTCCATCGAGATGAAGGCGGAGCTCGAGATCGAGACGGGGCGGGCCCGGGTCGCCTCCGCCCTGGGCACCCACCTCCGCGCCAACAACTTCGAGGCCTGGCTGCTCGAAGAGGCGATGGAAGTGCTGATCGACGGTGCCAACCGCCTTCTTGGCGAGCTCTCCGGCGGCGGTTACTCGCTGAGAGTCAAGGAGAGCCAGTTCGAAGTGGTCGACCATCGCAATGCCCGGCTCACTCGGACCACCAGGTCGTTGTCCGGAGGCGAGATCTTCCTGGTCGCCCTCTCTTTGGCCCTCTCCATGGCCGACCAACTGGCCGCGCTGACAGGGATGTCGTCACGGCTCGAGTCCGTGTTCCTCGACGAGGGGTTCGGCTCCCTCGACCAGGAGTCGCTCGATGTGGTGGCGACAGTCCTCGACGAGCTGGTCGGGCGGGGACGGACGGTCGGCATCGTCACCCACGTGCGGGAGCTGGCGGAGCGCATGCCTACCCGCTTCGAGGTGGTCAAGGGGCCGGAGACGGCGTCGATCGTGAGGGTGGGGGAGTGAGATTCACCGTAGAGGCCTGGGATCCCGACTACGGGGCTTCCTCGCAACCCGATCTGGTCGACTCCACCGAGCACGTCGATCCTTCGGTCGAGATCGCTGCCGACCACTGGCGCCCGCTCCTCCCCGAGGGGGGGCCGGCGGAGGACATCCTCTTCGTCGACGGGGTGCGACGGGTCGACGCCAATCTCTGGATCGAGCGGGAGGGCCGCTTCCCCGGGTTCGGACTTGCCGCCACCTACGCCGCCGGAGCGGTCCGCTGCAACGGCGGGGCGCAGGTGGTTGCCGCCGAGGTCAGACGTGGCGTCTTCACCGGAGCCGATGCCGACCCGGTCGACACCGCGATGGGGACCTACGACGTGATGACCACCCGGGGCTCGACCCCCGAGGAACTGTGGTTGGGGATACAGGAGCGGATGGGGGATCTCGAGGGAGAGGTCGCCGACAGATACGCCGATGCTGCCCTGATCGTGGTGGATGGGCCGCTCTCTCACCGTCGTCACGTCGCCGGCGCCGTCGGCTACGTCAAGACCCAACATGTCCAGTACCTGCCCGATGACCTCCGGGCGAGTCTGGGCGATCTCCCTGTCGGGTGTCGCACCCCGCTGTTCCTCACCACCACATCGTGGAGCCGTTTCTCCTGGTATCTGCGACTGGCCAACGGGACCGGCCCCGCCGGTGGCCTGGCGCGATGCGAGGTGAAGGCCGATCTCGCCGTAGGCGAGGCGTCCCGTCTCGCCAACCTGGTCACCGCGTCGTTGCCCCGGTATGCCTCGGCCCGGCACAAGGATCCGCGCGCTCCACAGAACCTGTACCCGATCGGGGGTCTGGAGCGAGAACTGCGAAGACGGCTGGGCGACCGCGACCTGGCCATGCGCGCCCTGCGCCGCGCCGCCGCCTGAAGTTCGTCCCATCGCTCGCTGGTAGAGATGGGGACCGAGGAGGTACGACAGAGGGGGTGGTCACCCACCCCCTCTGCAGTGTGGAGGACCGCAGCATGTTGCAGTTGCGGTCGGTTCCGGGGATCTCACCCGGATCGTGTGCGGCGCCCTGCGCGCCGGTTCACTGTGTAAGCACTCGGGAGGAATGCTTCTGGGCGGTTATTCCCGGGTCATCGGAGGCATGTCCGGATTGTCGGCCTCCTGAACAGAGGGCGAATCGTCGGCGACCGCCAGGAACTCGTCGGGGGGCAGGTTGTCCCGGACGTCCCGACCGGTGCCGGCCACGATCCCAGGCTGGCTCGGTGTCGCCAGCGGTGCGTCGGCCGGCGCCGGGGTGCGCATCGAGGCCGGGGCAGCTCCCACTGCCACGATGATGGCGAGCGAGGTGAGCACGACGGCTCCGCTCTGCAGGATCGGCTGGAGGGCGGTGCGCAAGGCCCTGGTCAGTCGGTGAACCGCATGGGGAAGACTCCTCCGCTCGATACGCATCGTCTCCTCGCGAAGCTGCCGATCGAGGGCGGCCACGTACTCCTCGACGTGGATGGCACGGGGGCGGCGCATCTCAGAGGGCATATTCTGCGTCCTCCGTAGCCGCGCCCACCACCGCAGTGGCATCGAGATGGGTCCGCACCGCCCGTCTCGCCCGGGAGAGCCGGAGTCGGGCCGCGTTTGGGGTGATGTCGAGGGCGACGGCTGCCTCGGAAGGGGTGAGCCCGTCGTAGGCGACCAACTCGAGGACCTCTCGCTCCGATCGGGTGAGACGGGCAAGCGCCTCTTCGAGGAGCGGAGCCTGCCTCGCCGCGTCGATGGCCGAGGCCACCTCCTCGTCTTCGGCGGCGGTGAAAGAAGGGAATGCGTTGCTCGCCTTGACTTCGAGCCGCCGGTTCCCGGCGTACTTGCGCCGCTGCTTGGCGAGGAGACGGCGCGAGATGCCGAAGAGCCAGGGGAGGGCGGTGTCGGTCTCGGCGACATATCGATGCGATGCCTGTAGAGCGACCAGGAAGCACTCACCGACCAGATCGGCGACATCATCTGGGTTGGGACAGCGTCTGACGGCATAACGGGTTATCGCATTGACATGGCGTCGGAAGAAGACCGAGAAAGCATCTGCCGACCCAGCCGATGAAGCCCGGAGCAACTCCGCATCGGAACGGTCCACCACGTGCTCATTATGCCGGGATGACGCTTCGGCGTGTCAGCTAGGACATTCTCCCGACAATCGCTGGAACCGGATGTCAGAACCCGAGGTCGACGTCCCGGAGCCGAGCCTGGGCTCGGAGCAGGTCGAGCTCGCCCTCCTCGACCGCCCGATCGAGGAGGATGTGACGCTTCTGGTCCGTCGTCACCAGGACCAGCCCGCTTCTGCGGGCCTGTCCGATCGAGGCGATCTCGCCCCAGGCCAGGAGGTGCCGCCGGAGGAGTGAGACTCGATGGATCCCGGCGGCGTCGACCTCGATCGCCAGCGGGAAGTCGAAGACAGCCACGTATCCGAGCGGTGCGGCCAGGACGGCAAGCACGGCTACCACCGCCATCGGGGCGGCGACGAGCCAGGCACCCCACGCCAGCAGCACGAGCAGCGGCGGGGTCGCCAACGAGAGGACGATCCTCAGCCGCGACTCGCCAAGTCTCAAACGGACCGCCTCACGCCGCATCGTCCCCAATATCCGCGGGAGCGACGAGACGTGTCGGGGCGGTGGTCTCGCGTCTGGAGGCGAGCACTGCGCCGGCAATGACCAGGAGCGAGCCGACCACAGCGACCGGGGAGATGATCTCGTCCCGGAACACCACACCGAGGGCCAGCGCCACCACCGGGATCAGGTAGGTGATGAAACTCGATCTGGTCGGGCCCACGCTGCCAACGAGCGATCCCATCACCAGGAAGGCGACGCCGGTCCCGAGGAACCCGACCGCCAGTGTCGCCAGCAACGAGGGCCAGGCGAACTCGGACCGGGTCAGCCCGAAGACCCCGTATGGAGTCACCAGCAGGCTCGCCACCACCAGGACCCGACCCATGACCGGGATGGTGCCGTAGCGCTGTTGCAGCGGGGCGACGATGTTGGTGGAGAACCCGTAACAGAGCGTGGCGAGGACGACCAAGATCACCCCGAGGGCTGCGGTGTTGCCCGAGCCTGCCGAGGGGAGGGCGATCGCCAGGATCCCGAGGAACCCGACGGCAAGACCCACGATCTGGAGACGGCCGGGTAGTTGGCGGAGCAGCAGAGAGGCGATGACCGCGGTGAAGATGGGTGTCGCCCCGTTGAGCATCCCGGCGACGGCCGAGTCGATCCACTGCTGGGCGAGGGGGAACAGGGTGAAGGGGATGGCCACCCAGATCACCCCGAGGAGGACGACACGGGGCAGGTCGTCCCGGGGGATCTTGGTCGCCCTCGCCTGGGGCAGCAGCGCCATGAGCAAGGCCCCGAACCCGACGCGCAGCCAGGTGAGCAGACCCGGGTGAAAGGCGTCGAGACCGATGGCGATGAACAGGAAGGAGGCGCCCCAGATCAGGCTCACCGCCACGAAGCGGAGCCAGTCGGCCGGGCTGAATGCCTCCCGGTTGGTCCCGTGCGATGTGGTCAGAAGTCGATTGGCCATGTCCCTAGAACACCTCGCCACCGGTATCGGTTGCGTCTCCGCTTGAAACCCCGGGGCACGGGTAGATAGTCCGGGCGTTTCTGCGTCAACTGCGGACTCAATCCTCCGACTTGGCGTCGCGGGTCATCAGCCTCATCACCGCGTCGCGAGGGTGCATCCCCTGGTATAGGACCAGCCCGACATGGGTGGCGATGGGCATTTCGATGTCGTTGCGGGCGGCCAGGTCGAGAACGGCGCGCGTGGTCTTGACCCCCTCCGCCACCATCTTCATCTCCTCGGTGATCTGGTCCAGGGTCTGCCCGACGGCGAGCCCGAAGCCGACCTGGTGATTTCGGCTGCTGGTGGAGATGCAGGTGGCGATCAGGTCGCCCATCCCGGCCAGCCCGGCGAAGGTCGAAGGCCGGCCGCCCAGGGCGATTCCGAGCCGGGTCAGCTCGGCCAGCGCACGGGTGATGAGCGTGGCCCGGGTGTTGTCCCCGAAGCCGAGCCCGTCGGACATGCCGGCGGCGATCGCCATGACGTTCTTGAGGGCACCGCCCAGCTCACAGCCGGTGACGTCGTCGTGGGTGTAGACCCGGAAACCCGGGCCCATGAATACCGACTGGAGCGCGACGGCCGCCTCCTGGTCGGCAAATGCGACCACGGCCGCGGTGGGCTGGCCGGCGGCGACCTCGGCGGCCAGGTTGGGGCCGGTGAGGACTCCGATCCGGCCCGGGTCGTGCCCGGGGGATACCTCGGCGACCACCCGGGTCATCGTGGCCAGGGAGCCCTGTTCGATGCCCTTGGTCAGAGAGAGGACCGGCACATGGTCGTCGATGGCGGGCGCCGCCTCCGAGTAGACCTGGCGAAACCCGTGCGAGGGCACCGCCATGACCACCGCGGTAGCGCCCCGCACCGCCTCCCCGAGATCGGTCGTGGCCACCAGGCGGTCGGGGAGAAGCTGTTCCGGCATGTAGCGGGGGTTTCGGTGCTCGCGGTTGATGTGCTCGGCCACCTCGGGTCGGCGCGCCCAAAGGACCGTGGGAGCCGTCAAGGCGGCCAGGGCGGCCGCCGTGGTGCCCCAGGACCCGGCCCCGATCACGGCGATCCTGCTCATGACGGCACGCTAACCGGGCAAGGGTGGGGTAGGGGTTGCCGCTTTCTAACCTCGACCGCCATGAGCCTCTCCATCGGCATCGTGGGTCTGCCCAACGTGGGCAAGTCGACGCTGTTCAACGCCCTCACCAATGCCGGGGCGCTCGCCGCCAACTACCCGTTCGCCACCATCGAGCCCAACACCGGTGTCGTCCCGATCCCCGATCCGAGGCTCGACCAGCTGGCGCGGATCTTCGCCTCCAAGCGGGTGGTACCGGCGACCGTGACCTTCCTCGACATCGCCGGGCTGGTCAAAGGGGCCAGCGAAGGGGAGGGGCTGGGCAACCGGTTCCTGGCCAACATCCGGGATGCCAACGCCATCTGCCATGTGGTGCGGGGATTCGCCTCACCGACGGTGGCCCATGTCGATTCCGTGCCCGACCCGGCCAAGGACATCGAGGTCATCGAGACCGAGCTGGCGATAGCCGACCTCCAGACCATCGACAAGCGACTTCCCAGGCTGGAGAAGGAGTCGAGCATCGACAAGGGCCTCAAGTCATCGGTGGAGCTGCTCACCGAGCTCAGGTCGGTGGTGGCCGCCGGTCGGAGGGTGAGTAGCGAGCCAAGCCTCATCTCGAGGATGGGTGAGTTCGCCGATCTCCATCTGCTCACTGCCAAGCCGGTGATCTTCGTGTTCAACCTGGACGAGGCCGGGGTGCGCGACGAAGGGCTCCGTTCCCGGCTCGCCTCGCTGGTGGCGCCGGCGGAAGCGCTGTTCCTCGATGCCCAGATCGAGTCGGAGATGGGGGAGATGACCTTCGCCGACCGGAGCGAGATGCTGGCCGCGGTCGGCCAGGACGAGCCCGGGCTCAACGCGGTGATCCGGGCGGCATATCGAACCCTCGGTCTGCAGAGCTTTCTCACCGCGGGTGAGAAGGAGTCGCGGGCCTGGACGATACGGGCCGGTGCCACCGCGCCGGAGGCGGCCGGGGTGATCCACGGCGACTTCGAGCGAGGGTTCATCGCGGCGGAAGTGGTCGACTTCGACCGGCTGGTCGAGGCGGGGTCGTGGCTGGCCGCCCGGGACCGGGGACTGGTCCGGACCGAGGGGAAGGGCTACGTGATGCGACCCAACGACGTCGTGGAGTTTCGCTTCAACGTCTGACTACGGTCGGGTGGGCGCCCCGTCCGGGACCTTGTCCTCCGACTCCCCGAATGGAACGATCCCGGGCCTGCTCATGACGAGGACCCGATCGCCGGAATTGATGTCCGCCCCCGTTGTGTAGGCCTGCGCCCCGCTGTTGTTGAGGATGGCAACCGGGAACAAACCCGGCTGATCCGGTAGGGGAGGGCCCGAGCCATCGCCCGATGGGTCGAGCGAGTCGGGTACATCGATGATCTCGACCGAGACCTCGCCGGCGGCCACGGCGTGTTCCCAGTCGGTAATGGCTTCCGGCACCCTGACCACCATGACACCGCTCTCGTCCAACAGTGAGCTGAACATCTGTGCGTCCGAGTCCCGAAGCATCACGGACACCTCGGGGACGCCCGATTCGATGGCCATCTGTGCGATCAGCATGTTCACCTCGGCATTGGGAGTGGCCGCCACCAGCACCCTGGCACTGTCGATGCCCGAAGCCTCCAGGACCACCTCGTCGAGGCCGTTCCCCGGAACGACATCGAGACCTTGCTCGATCCCTGCCAGCGTGTTGGCCCGGTTGGTGTCGATCAGCACGACAGGGGTGGTCTCCTGCCAGGCGAGCCCCAGCGCCCGGGCGATGGGCCCGGCTCCGACGATGATGGCGCGATCCCTGTCGCCTGCCTTGACCAGCTCGCCGCGACGGCGGAGCCAACCGACTCCCCAGGTGAGAAGGACCGGAACCGTGGCGGTGGTGAACAGCGCCATGAAGACGAGAATGGAGAAGACTTCCCGGTCGATCAGACCTTGCGCCAAAGCGAGCTCGGCCACGATGATCTCGACCGCTCCCCGGCCGTTCATCCCGGTGCCGACGACGACTCCCTCGCGCCAGCCGTTGCCGCTGGGCACATAGAACAAGGCGGTCCCGAGGATCTTGCCCACGGAGGCGAGGACGATCACGGCGACCAGGAGGCCCGGGTCGGTGGAGAAGACCTGAAACGAGACCTCGAACCCGGCGGAGACGAAGAAGAAGGGAGCCAGAACCGATATCGAAACCGTGGACAGCTTCTGTTGTACATCGCGGGAGACCTTCCGACCGATCACCTCCCTGTCGAGGAAGAGCCCGGCGACGAAGGCGCCGAGGATGGCGTGCAGCCCGGCCAGCTCGGCTGCCCACGCAAACAGCAACCCGAGCACGATCACCATGAGGAAGGCGCTCCCCCGGCCCAGCTCGCGCCCTCCGGCCAGGCGCTTGACCGCCGGGAAGAGACGGGCTCCGACCAGCCATGCCCCCAAGCCGAAGGCGAGGGCCCTCAGCCCGGTCAGCGCAGCGGTCCCCATGGAGATGCCTCCAGCCGCCTCCGGTCCGACGATGGCGGCGAACACCACCAATACGGTCACGTCCGAGAGCAGGGCGCCCGCCACCAGGACGTGGGCGATCCGGGTGTCGAGGATCTTGAGGTCGACCAGGATCCTCGACTTGGTGAGCAGTGAGGTGACCCCCATGGCCAGCCCGACGAAGATCGCCTCGATCATGGTCCGATCGACCCACAGCATCAGCATTGCCCCGAGCGCGGCCGGCACGAGGAAGCCCCCAGCGGCTGCGAGGAGCCCCGGCTTGGACGCCTTGCGCAGGTCGAGGAGGTCGAGATGCATCCCGATGTAGAGCATCATCAGGAGGACACCGAACTCACCGAGCACGTCGACGGCCTCGTTGCGGGTCAACAACCCGAGCAAGGGCGGGCCGAGCAGGATCCCGGCGGTGATCTCCCCGAGGATCGAGGGGTATCCGAGTCTGGACGCCAGCCGGCCCCCTACCAGGGCAGCCGCCAGGACGAGGGCGAGCGTGAGGATCTCGTTGTGCATCAGAGGGTCCGCCCCCGCCGACGGGGAGCTTTGTTCAAGATGCGACGGCGAGGTCGCGCATCGGGGCAGGTTAGCCCAGCCGGTTCACGCTCCCTTCCCCCAGGCTCGGCTCCAGCACCGCCTAACATGACGGCAGTCGTCGACGCCGAATGGGAGAGCCCCTGATCAGGAGGGGCGCCGAAGGGGCAACTCCTCCCCGGAAACTCTCAGGCACGTGGACCGTTCGGTCGAGGCATCGCTGGAGGCAACAACAGCGGGGGAGGGCAATCGCACCCGAGGAGAGAGATGCCCAATCCCAAGGAGAGGTTCGCCGACCGGCACATCGGCCCCCGACCCGACGACATCGAGAAGATGCTGGCCACGATCGGGGCCGCCTCCCTGGACGACCTCATCGCCGAGACGATCCCAGCTTCGATCCTCGACTCCGAGCTCGACCTGCCCCCGGCCCGCTCCGAAGTCGAGACCATCGCCAGGCTTGGCGAGATCGCGGGGAAGAACCGGGTCATGACCTCCCTGATCGGGCTCGGTTACCACGACACCATCACCCCTCCGGTGATCCGGCGCAATGTGCTGGAGAGCCCGGCATGGTACACCGCCTACACCCCGTACCAACCCGAGATCTCACAGGGCAGGCTGGAGGCGCTGCTCAACTTCCAGACCATGGTGTCGGACCTGACCGGACTCGACATCGCCAACGCATCCCTGCTCGACGAGGCCACCGCCGCCGCCGAGGCGATGGCCATGAGTCGCCGGTTGGTCAGGGGAGATCGGTCGGTGTTCTACATCGACGACGACTGCCATCTCCCCACCATCGAGGTGGTGCGGACTCGAGCCCTCGCCGCCGGGGTCGAGATCCGGATGCTGTCAGAGGGGTTCGACGGCGAGGCGGCT
>DATHUL010000049.1:0-3267 GCA_035462285.1 Acidimicrobiia bacterium | reverse complement strand
TACATCACCCTCACCATCCTCCAGACGCTGGCCGCCTCGCTGATATGGGGGGTCAACACCCTCTTCCTCCTCGACGCCGGGCTCAGTCTCACCGAGGCGTTCGTGGCCAATGCGGCCTTCACCGCAGGCATGGTGCTCTTCGAGGTGACCACCGGGGTTATCGCCGACACTTTCGGGAGACGGGTCTCGTTCATCCTCGGCGCCGCCACCCTGCTGGTCACCACCGCCGCCTACCTGGGGCTGTGGTATGTCGAAGCCGGTATCTGGTGGTGGATCCTCGTCTCCGCCCTGATCGGTTTGGGGTTCACCTTCTTCTCCGGCGCCACCGAGGCCTGGCTGGTCGATGCACTGGCCGCAACCGGCTACGACGGAGGGATCGAGGCGGTGTTCGGCAAGGGCCAGGCCGTATCCGGCGCGGCCATGCTGGTGGGGACGATCGGCGGCGGCTTCCTGGGCCAGCTCAGCCTGGGTTTGCCCTATGCGGTGCGTTCCATGCTGCTCCTTGCCGTCATCGGCGCGGCCTGGCTGTGGATGCACGACATCGGTTACCAACCGGCCAAGGGGATCGCGGTGGGCAAGCAGGTCAGGAGCCTGATTCGCTCATCGGTGAAGCACGGGCTGGGAAACCCCCCTATTCGAATGTTCATGCTGGGGGCGCCGTTTGCCTCGGGGGTCGGGATCTGGATCTTCTACGCCTTCCAACCCTATCTCCTCGAGCTGTTCGGCGATCCGAACGCAACCTACCTCGCCGGTATCGCCGCCGCCGTGTTCGCCACGGCTCAGATGATCGGGGGCGCCTCGGTGAATTGGGTGAGGAGACGGGTCAGCACCCGAACCGGGGTGATCACCATGGAGATCGTGGTCGGGGCCTTGGCCCTGATCGGGGTGGGTCTGGCCGAGTGGCTGGCCATTCCTTTCGGTTTCTGGGTCGCCATCACCCTGCTCGCGCTCACAGCCCTGGTCTCGGCGCTCTCGTTGCCGATGCAGCAGGCATATATGAACTCGTGCATCCCCTCGGAGCAGCGGGCCACGGTCTTGTCGTTCGCCTCGCTGATGGGGAGCGCCGGAGGTGTGGTGGCGCAACCGGCTCTGGGCCGGGTGGCCGATGTCTTCTCGTTGGGGACGGGATACGTGGTCGCCGGGGCTGTCTACGCGATCAGACTCCCGTTCATCGTCGCGGTGAGGAGGATGCGTCTCCCCGCCGACGAGGTGATCATCTCGCCTCGCTCAACCGGGGCCGTCGGAACCTAGTATGACCGACATGGCAGAGCCGGAGGTCACCGGGCCCGATCCGATGGGGGCGGCGATCCTGCGCGGGATCATGATCGGCATCCCCCTCGTCCTGGTATTGCTCACCTTGGGTATCTGGGCCATCACCGACCTCGACTTCTTCGAGGCCTTGACCACGGCGCTGCTGCCAGGTGTCCTGCTCGGTGCCTTCGGGGGCGGTTTCGCCGGCACCGCAATGACGATGCACGAGTAGCCCTCGCCGGCGCTGGTCCTACTACCCGTCCTCCGCATCGTCGCGAAGGACGAAGACCACGGTTTGCAGGTCGGTGAACTCGTCGATGCGCTGCCGACCCCACCCGGTGTCGGTGCCGGCCGCCCCGCCGAACGGTTGGAAGGTCTCCCAGAAGTCGGTCGAGTCGTTGACGATCACCGATCCGGACCGGATCCGGTCCGCGTACCAGAATGCCTTGCTCAGGTCGTTGGTGAACACAGCCGCCTGAAGACCGAGGCGGGTCCGATTGGCTACACCGACCGCCTCGTCGTCGTCTCGGGCGCTGATGATCGGAACCACCGGGCCGAACGACTCCTCCTGGGATACCGCAGACTCCTCCGGCACGTGGTCGAGCACGGTGAAGTCGTAGTAGAGGTCGGTGGGAAAGCCCGAGGCGCGACCCCCGCCCATGAGCAGCTCGGCGCCCTTGTCGACTGCGTCGGCGATGTGGCGGTCCATCTTGGCCGCGGTCGGCTCGTTGTTGAGTGGCCCCATGTTGGTCGAGTCGTCGAACGGGTCGCCCAGCCTCACCTCCTGCGCCGCCTTCAGCGTCGCCTCGACGAACTCGTCGTGCACCTCGTCGACCACGATCACCCTTTCCGTGGCGACGCACACCTGTCCGGCGTTGTAGTAGGCGCCGTAGACCGCGGCCTCGGCCGCCTTGGTCACGTCGGCATCGGCGGCGACCACGGTGGGGCCGTTGCCCGACATCTCCATGATCGACCGTTTCAGCCCCATCACCGAGACGATCTTTCGCCCCGTGGGCGATGAACCAGTGAAGCCGACCGCGTCGACGCCGTCGTGGGTCACCAGTTGGGTGCCGATCTCGCCGTCGCCGGGGATCACCTGAATCGCCCCCTTCGGAGCCCCTGCCTCCTCGAACACCTTGGCCATCTCGAGCAGGGCCCACGAGGTGAACTCGGGCGGCTTGACGATCACCGCGTTACCGGTGGCCAGACCCGGGCCCACGTATTCCATCGGGATCATGACCGGGAAGTTCCAGGGGGTGATCGCAACCCAGACTCCGACGGGACGACGCACCGTGAACATGCGACGATGCCGGCTGGTTGTGGGGATCAACTCTCCTTTGAGGCGTTTCACGTCCTCGGCCGCGATCTGGAAATAGTCGCCTGACTCGGCGATGTCGTCTCTCGCCTCGGCGTGGAAGGGCTTGCCCTGCTCCATGGTGAGGATCCGGGCCACGTCTTCGACCCTGTCCTGCCACAGGTCGTAGATGCGCAGGCATAGCTCGGCCCGCTCGAAGGCGGTCCAGTGCCGCATGGCCTCGGTGGCGTCGCGCGCCGCCCTCACCGCCCGATCGATGTCGGCCGGGGAGGCCTTGGGTACGTTGTAGATGTGCTCTCCGGTCGATGGTGAGAGGACCTCGTAGTGATCGTCACCGGTGCCATCGGTCCACTCGCCGGCGATGAAGAGCTTGAGATCTGTCGCCATCTGCCAACCGTACACCGATCAGCCCCGAGTCTGAACGGCGGTTCAGTAGCATGCCTTTGGTGAAGGGCCATCTCCTCATCGACGGGCGCCTCGTCCCCGGGGCGGGTCCCCATTTCGAGGTGATCGATCCGGCCACCGGCGAGATTGACGCCACCTTGGCCGGGGCCGACGAGGCCCAGCTCGCCGCCGCCACCGCCGCCGCGGCCCGGGCCCAACCGGGCTGGGAGAAGTTGGCCCAGCCGGAGCGCAGCCGGATGCTGCACGCCGTGGCCGAGGCGATCGAGGCCAATCGAGGGGACCTGGCGGCCGCCCTC
>DATHUL010000048.1:0-10735 GCA_035462285.1 Acidimicrobiia bacterium | reverse complement strand
TCGAGGAGGTCCTCGCCGTCGGCCAACAACTCCTCGAGAACCGGCTTGTAGCCGGTGGCGAGGATCACGGTGCCGAAACGCCCCGTCGTGCCGTCGGAGAAGACGATCGTGTCATCTTCGAGACGGTCGATGGCGGGACGGACTGCGATTTGTCCCGCCTTGATCCGGCGCACCGTCCCCACGTCGATGACCGGGGTCTTCCCCCGCTCCCGTAGTTGGGCCAGCGGGGCCAGCTCCGGTGTGGCGATGCCGTAGGGGGACAGGTCGCCCACGGTCAGCTTTCTCAACAGCGAGCCGAGTCGGTCCCCCATCCCGGTGGGGAGGCGGGCCAGCATCCGGGCGGTGAGCTGGGTGGGACGCCCCAGCACGTCGCGGGGGACGATGTTGACCGGCCCCCGCACCGAGATGGTGGTCTCGATCCCCGCCTCGCTCAGGTCGAGGGCGATCTCGGCCCCGGTGTTACCCATCCCGACCACCAGGACCGACTCGCCGGCGAAGGGCACCGGGTCCCGGTAATCCCGGGAGTGGATCAGACGCCCGGTGAACCGGTCCTGGCCCGGGTAGCCGGGGCGATGCGGAGCCCGGTTGAGACCGGTGGCAATCACCACGTTCTCGGAGAGGATCTCGAGATCGCGCCGGGTCCTGGTCGACCACCGGTCGTCGGACCGGAGTATCGCCGAGGCTTCTTCGCCGAAGATCGGGTCGATGGAGAAGGTCCGGGCGTACTCGGCGTAGTAGTCGGCCAATGCCTTTCTCGGGACGTAGCGCGGGTAGTGGTCGGGAAAGGGGAGACCGGGGAGGTTGGACAGTTGTTTCACCGTGTGCAGATGGAGACGCTGGTAGTGCCGGTGCCATGAATCGCCCACCCGATCCGACTTCTCGATGACGAGGAACTCGAGCCCGGCCTGTCGCATCCGCCCCGCCACCGCCAGCCCGGCGGGGCCGGCTCCGATGATCAGGGTCGGACTCTCCAGCACCGACCGATCAGGTGAAGGCGTTGAGGCCGGTGATCGCCTGGCCCATCACCAATGAGTGGATCTCGTTGGTGCCCTCGTAGGTGAGCACCGTCTCCAGGTTGGCCATGTGGCGGAACACCGGGTATTCGAGGGTGATCCCGTTGGCGCCGAGGATGGAGCGGGCGGTCCGGGCCACCTCCAGGGCGTTGCGCACGTTGTCGAACTTGCCGAAACTGACCTGCTCCGGGGAGAGCTTGCCCTCGTCCTTGCGCCTGCCGAGATGAAGGGCGACCAGCATTCCCCGTTGCACCGCCACCATCATCTCCACCAGCTTCTTCTGGGTCAGCTGAAACGAGGCGATGGGTCGGTCGAATTGATGCCGCTCGATCGAGTAGTCGAGTGCCGACTCGTAACAGGCCCGGGCTGCCCCGACCGCACCGAAGGCGATCCCGAACCGGGCCTCGTTGAGACAGGAGAGAGGTCCCCTCATCGAGGAGACCCCGGGCAGGACGAAGTCGTCGGGGACCCGGACATCATCGAGGATCAACTCCGAGGTGACCGAGGCTCGAAGCGAGGCCTTCCGCTTGATCTCGGGTGCGGAGAACCCGGGGGTGTCGGTGGGGATCAGGAACCCGCGCACGCCCTCGTCGGTCCTGGCCCAGACCACGGCGAGGTCGGCGATCGACCCGTTGGTTATCCACATCTTGGTGCCGTTCAGGATCCAGTCGCTCCCGTCGCGCCGGGCATTGGTCCGCATCGACGCCGGGTCGGACCCCGAGTCGGGCTCGGTGAGCCCGAAGCACCCGATCACCTCTCCGCCGGCCATGCGGGGGAGCCAGGTCTGCTTCTGCTCCTCGGAGCCGAACTTCCAGATGGGGAACATGACCAATGAGCCCTGAACCGACACGAAAGACCTGATCCCCGAGTCGCCCGCTTCCAGTTCGAGACAGGCCAGGCCGTAGGCGGTGGCCGAGGTGCCGGCGCAGCCGTAGCCCTCGAGATGCATCCCGAGCAGGCCGATGCCGCCGAAGGCCTTGGCCAGGGCCGCCGAGGGGAGGACTCCCTCGTCCCACCAGTCGCCCACGTTGGGCACGATCTCTTTCTGCACAAAGTCCCGGACCGTGTTGCGGAGCAGGATCTCCTCCTCGGAAAGAAGCGAGTCGAGATCGAGGAAGTCCCTGGGATCGGGCTTCTCGAAGGAGATGTCACTCATCGCGTTTGATGGTATCCCACACCGGGAACGGACGGCCCGGTCTACCCGGCCAGGGTCTTCTCGGCGAGCTCGGCCCGGTAACGGGCCAGTCTCTCCCGAAGTGAGTCGTCCCCGACGGCCAGTATGGCGACGGCGAGAAGGGCGGCATTGCTGGCCCCGTCGATCGCCACGGTGGCCACCGGGATCCCGGTCGGCATCTGCACCGTGGCGAGCAGGGCGTCCATCCCGTCCAGGGAGGCATTGATCGGCACCCCGATCACCGGGAGCAACGACTTGGCCGCCATCACCCCGGCCAGATGCGCCGCCTTGCCCGCCCCGGCGATGATCACCGAGAATCCCTGTTCGGCTGCGGTAGAGGCGAACTCCAGGGCCTGGTCCGGCGTCTTGTGGGCGGAGAGGACCTTGACCTCGCTGTCGACGCCGAAGCTCTCCAGCGTTGTCGCCGCCTTCTCCATCACGGGGCGGTCCGATCCCGACCCCATCACGATGGCAACTCTGTGTGGCATGGTGCGACGCTAACCGATCGGGTGGGGATCGGACGAGGGCCCACATTGGGCTCTGCCAGGACTATCATCGAACACGTGTTCGCCGTGGATCCACTCCAGCCCTCGCTCTTCGGAGAGACTGAGCCCGTGCCCGACCAGGGTTTCGCCGGCCTGGAGCGAGTCGAGCTCGATCCCCGGTCTTGGCTCGACTACGCCCCCGGGTGGCTCGCCGGTGACGCACGGCTCTACGACTTCCTGACCGACTCCGTCGCCTGGGAGCAACCCGAGGTGCGTATGTACGACAAGATGGTGAGGACCCCCCGCCTGGTCGGTCAGGTCGACGCCGGTTCGCACCCGGTGCTCGGCGAGATGGTCCGGCTGCTCTCGGCGCGCTATCAGATCGCAATGGACCGGGTCAGCGCCGGCTGGTACCGGACCGGGGCCGACTCGGTTGCCTGGCATGGCGACCGAATCGCCCGGGAGCGACCCGACTCCATCGTGGCCACGGTGTCCCTGGGAGGGCCCCGCCGCTTCCTGATCCGCCCCAAGGGTGGGGGAACTTCCACCGGGTTCGATCTGGGCCGGGGCGATCTGGTGGTGATGGGTGGGGCCTGTCAGCGGCTGTGGGAGCACACCATCCCCAAGACGGCCTCTGCGCCGCCCCGGATCGCCCTCATGTTCCGCCACTCCTACGACTGAGCCGCGATGTCGGTGCGGAACTGCATCCCCTTCCATCCGATCGTCCCCGCCGCCCGATAGGCCCGGTCCCGTGCCTGGGCCAGCGTCGAGCCGGTGCCGACCAGGTTGAGCACCCTTCCCCCGTCCACCAGCAGCCTCTTACCCTCACGTCTCGTCCCGGCGTGGAAGACCAGGACGTCGTCCGGGTCCCGGTCGACTCCGTCTATCACCGCACCTCTCACCGGGGCCTCGGGATAGCCCGGGGCGGCGAGGACCACGTTGACCGCGGCGGTGTCCGCCCACTCGGGGGTGGCCCCCTCCAGTACGTCGATCAGGTCGGTGCGCATCCGGGGGAGGACCGCCTGGGTCTCGGGGTCACCGAGCCGGACGTTGAACTCGAGCACCTTTGGGCCCTCCCCGGTGAGGGTCAGCCCGGCGTAGAGAAAGCCCCGGAACGGGTTGCCCTCCTCGGCCATCTGGGTCAGGGTCGGCTCGACCACGGTGCGCAATGCCTCGCCCAGGAGTCCGTCGGGGAGGTCGGTCACCGGTGAGTACGACCCCATTCCGCCGGTATTCGGGCCCTGGTCGCCGTCACGGAGACGCTTGTAGTCGCGGGCCGGCTCGAGCAACTTGGCGCCCGTCTCGGTGCACACCGCGAACACGCTCACCTCGGGCCCGTCGAGAAAGTCCTCGATCAGGACCGAGGCGCCCGCCGCCCCGAAGCCACCTTCCAGGCAATGATCCACCCATCGGCCCGCCTCCTCCCGGGATTCGGTGACCAGGACCCCCTTGCCGGCGGCGAGCCCGTCCGCCTTGACCACGAAAGGGCCGTCCCTCTCGGCGAGATGATCCTTCGCCTGCGCCGGATCGGTGAAGGAGGCCGAGGCAGCCGTCGCCACACCGGCCCGGGTCATGACCTCCTTGGCGTAGGTCTTCGAGGACTCCAGCCTGGCCGCGGCCCGGGTCGGGCCGAAGACGGCGATGCCCAATGCGGATACCGCATCGACCACCCCGGCGGCCAACGGGCCCTCCGGGCCGACCACCACCAGGTCGACCCCATGAACCCGGGCCATGGCCGCGATCGCCCCCGCGTCGTCGGCCGAGATCCCCTCGACCACCGCCCCGAGCCGGGCCAGGCCCGGATTGCCGGGCAGGGAGATCAGCTCTTTCACCCTCGGGGACCGGGCCAGACTCCAGCCGAGGGCGTGCTCCCGCCCCCCGCTCCCGACCAGAAGCACCTTCATGTGATCTCGACGAGCTGACTGCGCTCCGGGCCCACCGACACCCAGCCGATGGGGACCCGGACAGATTCCTGGATGTACTCGATATAGGCCCGGGCCCGGGCGGGGAGGTCGCGGTAGGAGCGCACCCCGGTTATGTCCTCACCCCAGCCGGGGAGCTCGTCGTATTCGGCCTCGCAGTGATAGAGCACGCTCTGCTGGGCTGGGAACTCCTCGTACCGCTCCCCGCCGCTGCGGTAGCCAGTGGCCACCCTGATCGTGTCGAAGGCGGAGAGGATGTCCATCTTGGTGATGAAGAGACTGGTGAATGTGTTGACCCGGCAGGCGTACTTGAGGGCGACCAGGTCGAGCCAACCGCATCTCCTTCGTCGCCCGGTCACAGTCCCGTACTCCCCGCCCAACTCGATCATGGTGTCGCCGATCTCGTCGTGCAGCTCGGTGGGAAAAGGCCCGGTGCCCACCCGTGAGATGTATGCCTTGGTCACTCCGATGATCTCGTCCAGCGCCTTCGGTCCGATCCCCGATCCCACCGCGGCGCCGCCTGCGGGGGGGTTGGACGAGGTGACGAAGGGATAGGTGCCGTGGTCGATGTCGAGCAGGGTCCCCTGGGCACCCTCGAACAGGACCTGCTTGCCCGCCTGCAGCCCCTCCCAGAGCAGGAGCGAGGTGTCGGCGACGTGAGGCCGGAGACGCTCGGCGTATCCGGTGTACTCGTCGATGATCTGGTCCGGGTCCATGGGAAGGGTGTTGTAGACCCGGGGCAGCACCTTGTTCTTCTCCACCAGGGCGGCTTCCACCTTCTCCCTGAAGATCTTGGGATCGAACAGGTCCTGGACCCTGATCCCGAAGCGGGCGTACTTGTCGGTGTAGGCGGGCCCGATGCCCTTCTTGGTGGTGCCGATTTGGTTCTTCCCCAGGTAGCGCTCGATTGCGGCGTCGAGCTTGCGGTGGTAGGGCATGATCAGATGGGCATTGGACGAGACCCTGACCCGGGAGGGGTCGAGGTTCTTCTCGGCGGCCATGTCCATCTCGGCGATGAGGACCCTGGGATCGATCACCGTCCCCGAGGCGATGACCGGGATGCAGTTCGGGTAGAGGATCCCGGATGGGATCAGGGACAGGGCGAGTCGCTGCTCGCCGACCACGATGGTGTGCCCTGCGTTGTTCCCACCCTGGTAGCGGACGACGAAATCGGCGGACTCGGCGAAGAAGTCGACGACCCTGCCCTTTCCCTCGTCACCCCATTGGGCGCCCAAGACGACGGTCGCTGGCATGACGTGGAGCGACGGTAGTCAGGGTTTCGACCGGGACCGGCTCCGTCCGGCCGATCGGGCCATGACCCGGGCGCGGTCGCCAACCGGACCACAATGGGAGCCGCGGGAATTCGAGGGGCCGTCGGCCTCCAATCCGAGGAGAACGTCATGACCGATACGATGACCAGGGTCTACCGCCGGGGCACTCTCGAAGCCGAGTCATTCCCGGTCGGCGACATCTCCGACTACCTCGAAGATCCGGGCACGATCGTCTGGGTCGATCTCTGCGGACCCTCGCCGGAAGAGCTCCACCAGCTGGCGGAGGAGCTCGGTCTCCATGAGCTCGCCGTCGAGGATGCGATGAGCCGGCAGAGACCGAAGATCGACCGTTATGCCACCCACCTGTTCCTGACCGCCTTCCACGTCAGGGTCGACGTCGAGGCCGGCGCAATGTTGGAGGTCGAGGTCGACGCCTTCATCAATCCCCGCTGGCTGATCACCGTCCGTCAGTCGGACGACTTCCCGGTGGACGCGGTGGTCACCCGTTGGGACCGGGCACCGGACCTGTTGCGCCATGGGGTCGGGTTCCTCCTCTACGGGCTGCTCGACCAGATCGTCGACGGGTACTTCGAAGCCATCTCGGACTTCGACGACTACTACGAGGACGTGAGCGACGGGATCTTCGCCGAGCATCCGATGGAGCCTTCCCATCAGCGGCACTGGTTCGATATGCGTCGTGAGATGGTTCGCTTCCACCGGCTGGTGGTCCCGATGCGCGAGGCGGTGAGCAGCCTCATGCGACGCGAGCAGGACGTCGTCTCCGAGGAGCTCTACCCCTACTACCAGGACGTCTACGACCACATCCTGCGTGTGACCGAGGCCACCGACTCGCTCCGCGACCTGGCCACCGCCATCGTCGAGACCAACTTCAGCCTCCGCGACTACCGGCAGAACTTGATCGTCAAGAAGGTCTCCAGTTGGGCGGCGATCGTCGCGGTCCCGGCCATGATCACCGGGTACTACGGGATGAACCTTCCCTATCCGGGGGCGGGCCGGGTCTCAGGCGTGGTCACCTCCACCTTGCTGATGTTGGTGGCCTCGGTAGGTCTCTACCTGGTGTTCAGACGCAGGGACTGGCTGTGAGAACGGGTGGCGCCGAGAAACACAGAGTTCACATTGCGGCAACCGATGCGAAACGGGTCGCCGATACAAAGCGACGTTCACGATTGGCAACCAATAGGAAAGGAGCACCGTGAGCAAGACGGCTGCCGACGTCTTGTCCCTTGTCGCCGACGAGGGCTACGAGTTCGTCGATCTTCGCTTCTGCGACCTGCCCGGGCAGGTCCAGCACTTCACCGTCCCGGTCAAGCAGTTGACCGAGGATTCCTTCGAGGACGGTTTCGGTTTCGACGGCTCGTCGATCAGGGGGTTCCAGCAGATCCAGGAATCGGACATGATCCTGATCCCGGACCCCTCCACCGCGGTCGAGGACCCGTTCCGGGCCCGGAAGACGCTGATCCTCTACTGCTTCGTCAACGACCCGATCACCGGTAGCCCCTACGACCGCGATCCACGTTATGTGGCGAAGAAGGCAGAGGAGTACCTGCTCAGCACCGGTATCGCCGATACCTCCTATTGGGGCCCGGAGGCGGAGTTCTACATCTTCGACGACGTCCGCTTCGGTCAGAATCAGCACTCCGGGTACTACTACCTCAACTCGGTGGAGGGCGCCTGGAACTCGGGCGCCGAGGAGGAGGGGGGGAACCTCGGCTACAAGCCGCGCTACAAGGAGGGCTACTTCCCGGTGCCCCCGACCGACCACTTCCAGGATCTCCGCTCCGAGATGACCGCCAACCTGATCGCGGCCGGCATCGACATCGAGGTGCAGCACCACGAGGTGGGCACCGCCGGTCAGGCCGAGATCGACATGCGGTTCGACACCCTGTTGCGGACCGCGGACAACGTCACCCTGTACAAGTACATCGTGAAGAACACGGCCTGGGAAGCGGGCCGATCGGTCACCTTCATGCCCAAGCCGATCTTCGAGGACAACGGCTCGGGGATGCACACCCACCAGTCGTTGTGGAAGGACGGCGAGCCGCTGTTCTTCGACGAGTCCGGGTATGCCGGGCTCTCCGACATGGCCCGTTGGTACATCGGCGGTCTGCTCCAGCACGCCTCCGCAATCCTGGCCTTTGCCGCTCCGACCACCAACTCGTATCACCGGCTGGTCCCCGGCTACGAGGCCCCGGTGAACCTGGTCTACTCGAGCCGGAACCGGTCGGCGGCGATCCGCATCCCCCAGTACTCGCAGGCCCCGGCGGCCAAGCGGCTCGAGTTCCGCTGCCCCGACCCGTCCTGCAACCCGTATCTGGCCTTCGCCGCCATGCTGATGGCGGGTCTGGACGGGGTGCAGAACCGGATCGAGCCGCACGACCCGGTGGACAAGGACATCTACGACCTGCCCCCTGCGGAGCTGGCCGGGTTGCCTTCGGTACCGGGCAGTCTCTCCGAGGCGCTCGACGCCCTGCGCGAGGACCACGAGTTCCTGCTCCAGGGCGGGGTGTTCTCCAAGGAGCTGATCGACGCCTGGATCGACTACAAGATCGAGCATGAGGTGGACCCGATCCGTCTCCGCCCCCACCCTCACGAGTTCAGCCTCTACTACGACATCTAGTCGAAGTCTGTGACCTGATCGGTCACAGACTTCGGTACCCGGTACTGAGTGCCCGGTACTGAGACGAGGGCCCGTCGGCAGACGGGCTCTCGTCGATGCTCAGAAGATCTCGGGGCACCAGGGCTGGGGATCCCAACGGAAGGCGGCGTCCATCGCGGCCAGGGCGTGGTCGCTTCCCGAAACCCGCCCGACCCGAGCCAGCTCCCGGAATCGGGCCATACCCAGGTACCCGGCGCCCAGGTCCTCCAGGTCGAGCATCACGTCTGGCTCGGCTCCGGTGGCTGAACAGCTGACATCGGCCCCGTTGGCGCTGATCCGGTAGCTGCCCGACGTATCGCCGAGCGGGTCGGAGACACCGATCACGACGTCGATCGGGGCGGAGAAGACGCGTGCCTCGATGGCGGCGGGCACATCCATGATCCGAATCCACAGTCCGTCGCTCTGCACCGCCCGGGCCCGTCGCGATCCTTCGAGAAGGTCGAAGATCGGGTCATGAGGCGAGCGGAGGTCGGCCACCGTCTGCGACACCAGGTCCTGGCTGACCACGAACGACCAGAGGGCGGCCCAAGACTCGGGTGTGGTCGCGAACAGGTCCTTGACCCGCACCTCGCCGCTCCCGTGCCCCTCATCCCAGTCCGACTTGGTGCGAAAGGTGACATAGCCCGCAATCCCCTGGTCACCATCGACCACGGCATAGCGGAGCGAGGTCGCCCCGTGACGGGACGAGTCGGTGTCGCGAAACGACCGACTCTCCCACCAGTCGGCGCTCCGGGCGAAGAATCCAGGAATGCGAGACTGCAACTCCGTATAAACCGCCGGCGCGACCCTGATCGCCTCCTCCCGGTCGATCATCCGGACCGGGGACGCCTTCGGGGCGAGCCGGTGGAAATCGACATGACCCCTCTTGACCGTGATCTCGGAGGCGACCGAGGCGCATCCGTAGCCGAAACGCCCGTAGATGGCACTGTCCGACGCCCACAAACCGGCAATCGGCTCTTCGTGTTCCCTCACGTCGTCGAGATGGGACCGCATCATGGCCCGGAGCAGCCCCTGTCGTCGATGGGTCGGCACCACCGCCACCATCGTGGTGCCGCCGCATGCGACCGTGCCTCCCGGGACCGTCATGGTCAGGTCGAAGGTGCCCAGGGTGCCGACCATCCGTCCCCGGTCGAAACCACATCGAGTCCGGTCGAGTGGGACCAGGCGCTTGAATCTCTCGTCGCCCTCGGGCGGGTCGAAGCCGAAGACCACACCCATGGTCTGCCTCATTGTCTCGAAGTCGGCGGGCTCGATGGCCCGGATCTCGACCGCCATCAAGCGTCGGGAGCTGCTCCGGCTGCCGCCCGGGCGTTCTCCACCTCGACGTCGAAGTCGGTGGTGGCGGTGGTGAAGGCGGCCACTGCGGCACGGCGCAGGTCTCCCGGATCGTCCGACTGCAGCCCGGCGAGGGCCTCGGCCGCAGCGTCGGCGGCCAGACCGATGGCACCGGACAGGGCCTGCTGATTCGCCTCCAGACCCGCCGGCGGGACCAGCGCGGTCACCTGGTCGGCCAGGCTCTGGGCACTGGAGACAACCGCCTCGAAGCGAGGTTCGGCGTCTCTGTACTCGATCTGTCGCGGGTCGGCGTCGAAACCGGAGTTGACCGCGGTCAGCTCGGCGTCGAGGGCGGCCAGTTCGCCGTTGATCCGATCCAGCTCGGCGATGTAGTTGGCGGCGGCGTCATCGACGGTGCCCCCGGGGTCGCCGGGGACAGTGGTGGTGCTGCCGTCGCCCACGCCAGCCGTGGTCGTCGGCCCGGCGGCCAGCGTGGTGTCCGGGGACGCCTCGGGCAGGGAGCGAACGAAGAAGTAGGTGAACGCGATCATCCCCAGGATGACCAAGGGGAGGATCCAGCGGCCCGGTTTCGGGTCGGGGTTGACTGCCATGACCGGCGAAACGATAGCTGGGAGCCTGTGGTTCCCCGCGCCTCGCCGGCGAGTGCAAGAATCGGCGCGGGACGGACCCCTTGCAGCCGGCATCGCCGCTCCATAGGTTCGGAGCCATGGAGCCGGAGAGGAACGAGGTCTACGAGCGCATCCCCTGGGAGACGCTGGAGGAGAAGAAGAGCGACCGTCAGTGGATGACCCTGGCGATTGCCGGGGCAATCGTCCTGGGCGCCCTGGCCTACTCGTTCATGAGCAACCGCCCGCCGGCGATCGCGGTGGCCACAACCGTTCCGGCGGCCCCCGCGAC
>DATHUL010000047.1:0-1559 GCA_035462285.1 Acidimicrobiia bacterium | reverse complement strand
ATGTCGAGGATCACCATTCCCGAGTCCCAGAGGCCCAGGTAGGCTCGGTCACCGCTGACCATGGCGTGGTGCACCGAGCGGGACTCGGACTCGGGCCAGGAACGGTCCTCGTCGTCCCTCATCCCCGGCCACCACCAACGGGATCGCTCCACCGGATGCTCGGGGTCGGCCAGGTCGACCACCACCCAGATCCTGGTGGAGAACCCGGGCGGGGTGGCCGAGAGATAGGCGTGGCGACCCCCTTCGTAGACGATCCGGTGAACCCCGTCGCCACCGGAGTCCCAGAAGCCGATCTCCGACGGATCGAAGGGGTCGGACAAGTCGTACACCGCCATTCCCACCCGATCCGGGCGACCGCCGCGAAAGGCCTCGTGATTGACCAGGAGCAGGTCGTCGGCGACCTGGACCTTGTGGGTGTGCCCACCGTCCGGCGCCGGCAGTTGCCGAACCAGTTCCGGCTCGGTCGGGTCGGTGACGTCGAGGATCGAAGTCCCCATGCCCGAGGGGCCGAGATGCCCCACGTACAGGGTGTCGCCGCGACGCATCACTTGCATCCCGTCTCCGAATCCACCCAAGGCGGAGTGCCCGATCTGGCTGAGCCCACTGATGTCGGCGGGGTGACCCACTACTTCCTGACCTCGACTCTTCTGACCTGCAAACGATTGTATCCCTGCCGGCGCATCAAGGCCACGATCCGCCGCCTAACCTGCCCGATGCCGACCCAAGGGTGTCTAGGGTTCCGGCCGACTCAGTCGGTGCTGGTCCGAGCGTCACAGAAGGCCCTTCCTCCCGCAACGGGGAGGGGCTCGCACCTCAGTGGAGAAAAGCCTCGAGGGGACAAGTCGGCACGTATTCGACGCGTGCCGACTGAGGAGAGAACCATGTCCCGTCCCAGCAGCCGAGACCACACCGGCGCCATCCTCACCGCCCTGTTCGTGACCGCCCTCTGGTCGTCGTCATGGGTCCTGATCCGGCAGGGTCTCGACGAGGAGGGGCTCGAGCCTCTGACCTTCGCCGGTGTCCGCTACCTCCTCGCCTCGCTGCTCCTGGTCGGTCTGGTGCTGGCATCCCCGGGCGCCCGCCGCACCATGACCGGCGTGGGCCGGGCCCGGTGGGGTTTCCTGGTCATCCTCGGCCTGGTGTTCGTGGCCCTTGCTCAGGGCGCACAGTTCGTCGCCATCGACGCACAGCCTGCGGCTACCACGAGCCTGGTCCTATCCCTCCCCCCCCTGCTGGTCGCCGGCGGCTCCACGATCGCATTGGCCGAGCGGCCGACGGTCGGGCAGACGACCGGGGCCGGGTTGATCGTGCTCGGTGCGGTCGCCTACTTTTCCGGGGATCTCGGGTTCACCCTGGTCGGGATGCTCGCCTCGGTTGTCGGCCTGATGTCCAACGCGTCGGGAGCGCTGCTGGGGAGATCGGTGAACCGGGACCGGGCCCTGGCCCCGGTTGTGGTGACTGCGGTGAGCATGAGCGCGGGAGCCGTCGCTCTGATGACCGCCGGAGTCGTGGTCGAGGGCGTGCCGGAGATCTCGACTCGGGCCTGGCTCATCATCGTC
>DATHUL010000046.1:0-6460 GCA_035462285.1 Acidimicrobiia bacterium | reverse complement strand
CGCGTCGGTGACGGCTCGACGAGGTTTGTGAGGAAAGCGGGCGGAACCGTGCCGAGATCGAGGTCTCGGTTCAGTTCAGGTACCCGGGTGATCCTGCTGCCACCGCAGACCGGGTAGCCGCCTATCGGGACTCGGGGGCCGACCACGTGCTGGTGAGCTTCCTACCGCCGACCAGCCCTGAGGCACCGACCGCGGTCGCCGCGGCGCTGAGTGCCTGATCGACGGGGCGAGGGTGGCTCAGCCGACGGCGCCGAGCGCCGGTGCCAGCTTCTCGACGGTGCTCGCGTCATGACCCGCAGTGAACCCGAGGATGACCACGTCGAGCCCGGCCTCGAACAACCGGGCCGCCCGCTCGGCGACTTCGCCGGGATCGGGATCGGGGTCGAGACGGAGGTGGGTCGAGCACGAGATCTCGGCGGGGTCACGCCCCTCGTCCTGACAATGACCGAGTAGCACCTGCCGGAGACGGCGCCACTCACTCACGTCGTCGACGAACAGCGCGTCCCACATCGAAGCATGACGTGCGACGAGTCGGAGCGTGCGTCTCTCCCCACGACCTCCGATGACTATCGGGGGGCGGGGGACCTGCACCGGCTTCGGCTCGTTGCGGGCCTGGCGAAGTGTGAAGAACTTGCCGGTGAAGTCGGTGTGCTCCCGGGTGAGAAGACGATGGATCACCTCGGTGCCTTCCTCGAAGCGAGTCATCCGCTCGTCGACGTTGCCCAGGTCGATCCCGTAGGCGTTCGCCTCCAGCTGGTACCAACCCGCCCCCAGCCCCAACTCGAAGCGTCCCGAGGACACGATGTCGAGGGTGGAGGCCATCGCCGCGGTCACCGCAGGATGACGAAAATGCATCCCGGTCACCATGGACCCGATCCGGATCCGGGTCGTGGCCTGGGCCAGGGCGGAAAGGGTGACCCACGCCTCGAGGCAGGGCCCGTCGGGGTCGCCGTGGATCGGGTAGAAGTGATCGAAGTTCCAGGCCGACTCGTAGAGTTCGATCTGGTCGGCGGCACGCCAGATGTCCAGTATCCGGTCCCACTCGGTGTGGTGGGTCGGGGTCTTCACCGCGAAGCGAGCCATGCGTCTCCTTGGGACAGAGCCGGTGGGTCCTGCGCAGGACCGAAGTTTTGTTGCGCCGGGCCCGCCCAATCATATATTGTGCAAAAATACGCAGCAAACGATTGTTGCTGGCCCCGGCCGAGGAGGAGACGATGCGAGCCAGTAAGCAGTGGCGTTTCGGGCGGACCCGGGTGGCTCTGGTTGTGTTGGCCTTGCTCGCCGCAGCGTGCACCGCCGATCCAGCCACCGACACCACCGGCGCCGATGACACCACGTCTGACACCACCCAACCCGGGGCGACCACTGCACCGGGCGACACCACCGCGGAGGAGCCGAGCGGAGATGTCAACAATCCGGGGTTGTACGTGCACGCCGCCGACGACGAGCCGCTCAGCCTCGACCCGGCCCAGGTTGCGGCCGGGGAAGCCGGCGAGACGGTCATCACCCAGGTCTACGAGCGTCTGGTCGAGATCGGGCCGGGCGGTCCCGACCTGATCCCGGGTCTTGCCAGCGAGGTCCCGACCGTCGAGAACGGGCTGATCTCAGAGGACGGGCTGACCTATATCTTCCCGATCCGGGAGGGAGTGGTCTTCCACGACGGAAGTGAGCTAACCGCCGACGTGGTCAAGTTCTCCTGGGACCGCGCCCTGACCATGGCGCTCCCCGAAGGGAACAGCAGCATCCTCTCCGACCTGGTCGCATCGACGGCCGTCGACGGGGACAACTTCGTCGTCACCCTCAACGACCGCAATGCGGCGTTCCTCAACTCGGTTGTCACCGCGGCGGTGGCCTCCATCGTCAGCCAGGAGGCGGTCGAGGCCAACGGCGGGGTCGAGGCGGGTGTGGTCAACGAGTTCATGACCAGCAACATGGTCGGCACCGGCCCCTACACGCTGACCGCGTGGAACCGGGGCGAGAACATCCAGATGGAGATCTTCGACGGCTACTGGGGCGAGCCTGCCCACCTCGACGTCCGGATCGACCAGGTGGCCGACGCCGACGTCCGGGCACTCGGGCTCCAGGCCGGGGACTACGACTCGATCGAGACCGACCCCACCTTCGTCACCGACCTCGAGGGCGCCGACGGGGTGACCGTCTTCTCGGGTGAGTTCCTGCTCGAGCCGGTCCACATGGGGATGAACATGAACATCCAGGCGGATCTGCTCCCGCCCGAGGACACCATCCCGCCCGACTTCTTCCACGACGTCCACGTGCGGCGGGGTTTCAACCTTGCCTTCGACTACGACGCCTTCATCGACGGCGGGCTGGCCGGGCTGGGTGGCGTGGTACCCCACTACCTCCCACAGGGAATGCTCGGCTACGACGAGTCGCTGCCGGTCTTCGAGAGGGACCTGGCCGCGGCGGAGGCCGCCTTCACCGAGGCGGGCTACTGGGAGGAGGGCTTCACCATGACGGTGCTGGTGGAGGAGGGAGGGGTCTTCGAGACCGCCGGTCTGGTGCTGGCCGACTCGATGGCCGAGCTGAACCCCGCCTTCAACATCCAGGTACTGGCGGTGGTGGAAGCCCAGTTCGACAGCGCCCACGCCTCGGACCCGTTCCCCTACGCGGCCTGGGTGAAGAACTCGGACCCGTTCGCCGACCCGGCGGCCAGCTTCGCCGCCTACATCCACCCGGATGGCGAGTGGGGATCGGTGCACGGGTTCCGCAACGCCTACGCCGATCCCGACCTCATCGCCTCGTTGATCGACGAGGCGGCGGTCGAGCTCGACACAGACCGCAGGATCGAGATCTACCAGGAGCTGGCCAGTCTCCTCTACGAGGACCCGGTCTGGCTGATCCCTGGCAACGAGCGGGCGTTGATGGCGCATCGATCCTGGGTTCAGAACTTCGAGATGAACCCGCTCTGGCCCCGGCCGAGCCTCAAATTCGCCTATCTCGACAAGTAGCCAGATGACCGATCGGGAGCGGGTGGGCTCGCCCGCCCGCTCCTGTAACTTCTGACAGGGAACTCATGCAGATTCGGGAATACATCCTCCGGCGACTCATGATCTTCCCTCTGATCATCATCGGCACGTCGATCATCGTGTTCACCCTGTCCCGGGTCGGGGGCAACCCGATCGCCATCTACCTCGAGCACGAGATGACCCCGGCCGAAGTGGCCGAGATCGAGGAGCGCTACGGGCTGAACGATCCGCTCCCCGTGCAGTACCTGGCCTGGGCCGGAGGGGTCCTCACCGGGGACATGGGATGGTCGGGTGTGTCTGCCCAGCCGGTCACCGAGGCGCTCCTCGACCGGGTCGGGGCCACACTCGAACTGGCCGTCTTCGCCGCGGTGGTCGCGGTGACCCTGGGCATCGGTCTCGGCACCTTCGGTGGGGCGCGGCGCGACCGGCTCCCCGATCACCTGACCCGGGTCTTCTCGATAAGCGGGGCGAGCATGCCCATCTTCTGGTTCGCCATCCTCTTGCTCATCCTGTTCTGGGTGAACCTGGGGTGGGTGTCCATCGGCAGGTCGGACCCGACCGTATTCGCCAGCATCGCCCATCCCACCGGCCTCTATACCGTCGACGCCATCCTCGCCGGCAGCCTGACCGCCTTCCTCGACGCGCTCGCCTACATGGCGCTGCCCGCCATCACCCTCGGCTTCGGCGCCACCGCCATCATTGCCCGGATGATGCGCTCCTCGCTGGTCGAGGAGCTGAACGAGGACTACGTGGACGCGGCCAGGGCCAAGGGCCTGCCCGAGAAGCTGGTCCTGCGCCGGCACGCCCGACGCAACGCCCTCATCCCCACGGTGACGGTGATCGGTCTCGGCTTCGGGTTCCTCCTCCAGGGGACGGTGGTGGTGGAGATCATCTTCCGCTGGCCCGGGCTGGGGAGGTGGATGGCCGACGCCGTGCTCCGGGGCGACCAGGCCACGATCATGGCCTACGTCCTCTTCACCAGCGTGTTGTTCCTGGCGGTCAACCTGATCGTCGACGTCATGTATGCCTATCTAGACCGTCGCGTCGTGCTCGGGGCCTGAGCGTGGTAGAGCTCTCCGCTCCGGGTCGACTCCCCCTCCCCATCCATGGCCCGCTGGCGGTGCGAGTGAGGAGACTGGCCGACGTGGCCCGGGAGGTCTTGCGCAATCCGACCACGGTCGCCGGGTTGGTCATCATCGTTGCACTGCTGACGATGGCGATCCTCGCCCCGGTGGTCACCGAGCCCAACATCCCCGACCCCTATCAGATGCCGCGGGACTGGTCGATGCGCGACGCCCCGCCGGGGACGCCGGGTCACCCGTTGGGCACCACCTCGACCGGCGGCGACGTCTTCTACGGTGTGGTCTGGGGCGCCCGCACCTCGCTCCAGCTCTCGGTGATCGTGGTCGGCATCACGGTGACCGTGGGCATCATCGTGGGCAGTCTGGCCGGGTTCATCGGGGGCAAGCTGGACGAGATCCTGATGCGGGTGGTCGACGTGTTCCTGGCCATACCGGAGCTCATCTTCGCCCTGGCCATCGCCGCCGTGCTCGGCCCGTCGTTCAGCAACATAATCTTCGCCCTCTCCGTCGTGTTCTGGGTCAAATACGCCCGGATCATCCGGGGTCAGATCATCCACATCAAACAAAACGACTACGTCGACGCGGCCAGGGTCACCGGTGACTCCAGGTTCAGCATCTATCGAAAGGACGTCCTGCCCAATTCGATCACCCCGGTGATGGTGCAGGCAACCATGGACATGGGCGGGATCGTGCTCACCGCGGCCACGCTCAGCTTCATCGGGCTGGCCGAGGCGGGGCTGGCAGAGTGGGGGGTCCTGGTCAGCGATGGGCAGTCCGGGATCTCCGCCGGCAAGTGGTGGGCTTCAACCTTCCCCGGGCTGATGGTGTTCCTGTGGGCGCTGGCCTTCAACCTGGTGGGCGACGGGCTCAGGGACGTGCTCGACCCGAGGACCGAGAAGCGATGACGGCGCCCGCCGCCTCCCCTCCCTCCAGAGCCACCGCCCCCCTGGTTGTCTCGGTGCAGGACCTCCAGGTTCACTTCAAGGTGAAGACGGGGGTGGCGCATGCCGTCGACGGAGTCTCCTTCGAGGTCCGGGACGGGGAGACGCTCGGCTTGGTCGGGGAAACCGGCTGCGGGAAGACGGTGACCGCCCGATCATTCCTGCGACTGGTGAAGACACCCCCCGGTGTCTACGCCGGTGGCCGCATCGACTTCTGGTCCAGAGAGGCCCGTCGCAACGGCGACCAGCCGGTCGACCTGCTCCGCGTCCCGGACCGGGAGATGCTCGCAATCCGCGGCGACCGCATCGCCATGATCTTCCAGGACCCGGGGAAGGCCCTGAACCCGGCGATGTCGATCGGGGACCAGGTGGCCGAGGTCTTCTATCAGCATCGCTCCGAAGAGCTGCTCGGCGAGAGGCCGGGACGGGTCCCTTTCCTGGTGCGCCGTGCCTCGCGTCAGCTCGCCTCGGCCCCGGAGCGGCTCGCCCTCAGACTGCCCCCGTGGAGGCGAAGGGCCCGGGCCATGCGCCGGCGAGTCGACGACCTCGTCGCCGCTGCCCTGGCCGAGACCCAGATCGCCAACCCGCGCAAGATCATGGACCGCTTCCCTCACGAGCTGTCCGGGGGGATGAAGCAACGGGTGATGATCGCCCAGGCTCTGGCCTGCAACCCCGACCTGTTGATCGCCGATGAGCCGACCACCGCCCTCGATGTCACCGTCCAGGCCCGAATCCTCGAGCTGATCGCCAATCTCCAGCACCGCCACGGCACCTCGGTGCTCTACATCAGCCACGACCTGTCCCTGGTGCGTCAGATGTGTGACCGGGTGGCGGTGATGTACGCCGGGCGGATCGTCGAGACGGGGGACACCGGGACGGTGTTCAGCGATCCGCTTCACCCCTACACCCGTGGGCTGATGGCCGCGGTCCCGTCCGCCTCCCAGAAGCGGGGCGAGCTGCTGGCGATCGAGGGCAACGTGCCGGAGATGGTGAACCCGACCCCGTGTTGCCGTTTTCACACCCGCTGCCGTTTCGCCGTGGACCTGTGCCGGCAGGTCGATCCCGAACTGCTCGCCGTCCGGGACCAGGGCGTTGCTTGTCTGGCCTATGCCTCCGCCGCAGAGCTGGGTGTGCCCGAGTCTTCCCTCCCCCTCGTCGAAGGGACCAGCCGATGACGACCATGATCCCGGAGACGGCGGGCAGCGCCGGATCGGTGGCGGGGGGCCTGGTGATGACACTGCGCGGGGTGGAGAAGCACTTCCCGATCAAGGAGGGCGCCCTGCAGAGGGTCGTCGGGCAGGTGAGGGCGGTCGACGGTATCTCCATCGACATCCGACGCGGGGAGACATGGGGCCTTGTCGGGGAGAGCGGGTGCGGCAAGACCACTCTCGGCCGGTGTGTCAGCGGTCTCAGCCAGCCGACTGCAGGCGGGATCTACTTCCGTCTCTCC
>DATHUL010000045.1:0-3066 GCA_035462285.1 Acidimicrobiia bacterium | reverse complement strand
CTCTACGCCACGGTAGGGGACGTGCTCATGGTGGTCACCGCCCTCACCGGTGTCATCACCTGGTGGCGAGCCCGCCGTCCGCTGGTAGCTTCCGCCCCCGAGAACGAAGAGGAGGAGTGAGACCCGATGTCCCAGGCCCTGGAGAACCTGCTCTCGGAGGACCGCAAGTTCGAGCCGTCTCCCGAATTCGCCGCGCAGGCCAACGCCCGTCCCGGGATCCACACCGAGGCCGACGCCGACTATCTGGCCTTTTGGCAGGAACAGGCACTGAGCCGGATCAGCTGGCACACCGAGCCGTCGCGGGTGCTCGACGACTCCAACCCTCCGTTCTTCAAGTGGTTCTCCGACGGTGAGCTCAACATCTCGTTCAACTGTCTCGACCGTCATCTGGCCGACCACGGTGACCAGGTCGCCTATCACTGGGTCGGGGAGCCCGGCGACACCCGCACCCTCACCTATCGGGACCTGCATGCAGAAGTGTGCCGGTTCGCCAACGGGCTGAGGGGCCTGGGTTTGGAGAAGGGGGACCGGGTCGCCGTCTACATGGGCATGGTCCCCGAGTTGCCCGTCGCCATGCTCGCCTGCGCCCGTCTCGGCCTGGTCCATTCCGTCGTGTTCGGCGGCTTCTCCTCCGATGCCCTGTCCAGCCGGATCCTCGATGCCGAGGCGAGGGTGGTGATCACCCAGGACGGTGCCTGGCGGGGCGGCAACGTGGTCCCGCTCAAGGAGAACGCCGACATCGCCCTGAACAGCACCCCCGACGTCGAGCATGTCATCGTCCTCGAGCGCACCGGTCACGGGGTCGACATGGTCGAGGGCAGGGACCTCTGGTGGCACGACCTGGTCGAGGGCCAGGAAGCCGACTGCGATCCGGTCACCCTCAATGCCGAGGACCCGCTATACATCCTCTACACCTCGGGGACCACCGGGCGCCCCAAGGGCATCGTGCACACCCAGGGCGGGTACCTGACCGGGATCGTCACCACCCACGATTACGTCTTCGACCTCAAGCCCGACACCGACGTGTACTGGTGCGGGGCCGACATCGGGTGGGTCACCGGGCACAGCTACATCGTGTACGGGCCGCTGGCCAATCGGGCCACCAGCGTCATGTACGAGGGAGCCCCCAACTTCCCCGACTTCGATCGGTTGTGGCAGATCATCGAGGACTACCGGGTCACCATCTTCTATACCGCCCCCACCGCCATCCGCACCTTCATGAAATGGGGCGACGAGCATGTCACCAAGCACGATCTGTCCTCGTTGCGACTGATCGGGACCGTCGGCGAGCCGATCAACCCCGAAGCGTGGGTGTGGTACCAGCAGACGATCGGCGGGGGGCGTTGCCCGGTGGTGGACACCTGGTGGCAGACCGAGACCGGGGCGATCATGATCACGCCGCTCCCCGGGATCACCCCGACCAAGCCGGGCTCGGCCACCATCCCATTCCCCGGCATCTTTGCCGACGTCGTCGACGAGGAGGGCATCTCCGTGCCTCTCGGTGGTGGTGGCTATCTGGTGATCACCCGCCCCTGGCCGGCGATGGCACGGACCATTTACGGCGACGACCAGCGCTACGTCGACACTTACTGGACCCGCTTCCCCGGCCGGTACTTCCCCGGTGACGGCGCCAAACGCGACGACGAGGGCTACTTCTGGCTGCTGGGGCGAGTCGACGACATCATGCTGGTCTCCGGTCACAACATCTCGACCACAGAGGTGGAGTCGGCCCTGGTCTCCCACGCCGCTGTTGCAGAGGCCGCGGTGGTGGGCCGGAAGGACGACCTGACCGGTCAGGCCATCGCCGCCTTCGTCACCCTGCGCATCGACGTGGTCGGCGACGAAGACCTTCTCGACGAGCTACGCGATCACGTCGCCCACACCCTGGGCCCCATCGCCAAGCCCAAGTCGATCGTCTTCACCGACGACCTGCCCAAGACCCGCTCCGGCAAGATCATGCGACGTCTGCTCCAGGACATCTCGGAGAACCGGCATCTCGGAGACGTGACCACGCTGGCCAACGAGGCGGTAGTGGCAGAGATCGCGGCAAAGGCGTCGGCCGGCGGCGAGGACTAGCGAACTAGCCGAAGATCACCGCCAGGAACCAGATGGCGGCGATGAGCAGCCCGGCAGCGAGCTCGATCCCGATCGAGGTGGCGACCGCTCCGAGACTGCTCTTGGTGGACGGCCATGCCTGCTCGCGCCCCACCCTGGAGCGCTCACCGAGATAGATCGTCGCCACGAACCCGATCGGCGCCCCGATTCCCGGGATGACGAACAGCCCGACGATGGCGACGGCGGTGGCGAGGAGAAGGGTGCGGTTGGGGATGCCGACCTCGTTGAGCCTTCGCTTCGGGACGGCGTACTTCACGTAGGTCCCGATGGCGGCGAGCACCAGTGCGGCGATGGCCACCCCCCATGCCAGCGCGCCCCCCTTTACGAAGGCCCAGACCAGGATCACGCCGACCTCGAGGGCCAGCCCGGGGAGGACGGGGAGGACGATTCCGAAGAGCGATACGACGATGACCAGCCCTATCGCCAGCTCGCCCAGTTCGTCCATTGCCGGATGGTAGGGCCCAGCCGGCGACCCGGTCAGCCCTCGGCCAGTGCGGCCACCGCCGCCGAGGCGTCCTCCAGGACCGGCTCGCCGTGGCCGAACAGGGCCACCTGGTAGGAGAAACCGGCCAGCTTGGCCACCGAGTCGAGGGCGAGGTCCATGTCCTCGGCAAACGACGGGTCGGGACCGGTCACCCCGCCGTTGGCGCCGACCATGGCATCGCCGGCGACCAGGATCCCGGCCGTGGCGTCGAGGACACAGATGTGCCCGGGGGTGGGCCCGGGAGATGCGATGATCTCAAGGTCGAAGACCCGGTCGCCGTCGCCGACCGTCTGGGGGACGATCGCCGAGCGAATCTGGGGGATGTCGGGAGCCCCGGCATAGAGCGTCGCCCCCGGGACCTGGCTCATCACCTCGTCGACACTCCCGACGTGGTCGGGATGCTTGTGGGTGAGGATGACATGACCCAACGAGTCCCAGGCCAGTCCGGCCTCGCCCAGGGCGGCCTC
>DATHUL010000044.1:0-11744 GCA_035462285.1 Acidimicrobiia bacterium | reverse complement strand
TGCCCTGGTTCTGATGGCGGTGCTCACCATTCGAAGCAGATGACACCCATCTCGAGTGTTCCGCGCCGAGACTGGGCGGGAACCGCCAGCGGAGCTCGACCGGCACCGGCGGGATGCGGTCGAATACGACCAGTCCGGAGGACTCCGCCTCGACCAGACCGACCCGGAGCAGCACGGGGAGGGCTCTGGGCAGCCGAACCCCCTCCCCCTTCTCGGCCGCCCGGACCAGCCGAAGCAGCTCGGCCACGGCGCTCGAGCCGATTGCGGCCACCCAGAACCTCCTCACATACGGGTCGGAGGGAGCGAAACCTCCACGGCGAGGCTCCAGCCGGACCGGGATCACCGGCCGGACCCTCGCCGTCGGGCGGACCGGGGCGCCCGGCGGCCCCACGGCGTGCAGATGCGGAGGACGAGCAGTCTGACCACCACCGAGCGCCTCGGACCTCATGCGTAGTGATCTACAACAGAACGTAAACCAACGTCAAGTGAGCTGATGGAGGACGCGAAACTTTCCGTTGCCGGACCGGCGGATTTCACAGGAACCGAACCGGCACAAGTAGCGTCATATCTCGATACCGGAGCAAAGTCTCGAGGACGAGGAGGGCGCGGTGCGAAGGCCGATGGTCGTGTTGTTGGTACTGGCATTGCTGGCCGCAGCATGCGGCGGCGGGGGAGGAGGAGCCGAGCCAGAGGCGAGCGAAGACTCCACGCCGGGAGAGGAGACCCTGTCCGATTTCTTCGGTTGGTCCAACGACGACCCGGAGGCGGCCGAAGCCGAATACCGCGAGCAGGAGAATCGGATCCAGGAGTCGATCCGCCAGTGCATGGCCGAGGCCGGGTTCGAGTATCAGCCGGTGCTGCCCCCGGAAGGGTCCTTTGGCTTCGTCGAAGGGGAGTTCGACGAGGGGGAGTGGGTCCGCACCCAGGGCTTCGGCATAACCACCTGGTACGGCAATGAGGAATCCATGACCGAGACCACCGTGGTCGATGAGTGGATCGACCCCAATCAGGAAATGCTGGAGTCGATGTCGGAGTCGGAGACCCAGGCCTGGTACGAGGCGCTCTACGGCACCGAGGAAGAGCAGGCCGAGGACATGGTCACCGAAGTCGATCCCGAGACCGGCGAGGAGTACCAGGTCTCCTATGGATTCGGCGCCGGGTGCTCCGGAGAGGCATACGAGGCCGAGTATGGCGAGCAGCGGGCCACCGAGGACCTCTGGATGGAGCTGAACCCCGAGATGGAGGCGATGTACGAGCGAGTGCAGGCAGACCCTCGCATCGTCGAGCTGGACGCCGACTGGTCGGCATGCATGGCCGAAGCCGGATACGAGTACGAGTCGATGACCCAGATGCAGGAGACCATCTACGAGGACTTCCAGGCCAGGTTCGAGGCGATCGTCGGGCCCAACGGCGGCTACGCCGACCCCTTCGAGGGTTGGACCCAGGAGGAGATCGACGCCTTCTTCGAGGAGAAGACCCAGGAAGAGATAGACGCCTTCTTCGCCGAGGCGGAAGAGTCGTCCCGGGCCGACGTCGACATGGATGCGCTGGCCGCACTCCAGCAGGAGGAGATCGACCTTGCCGTCGCCGACTTCGAATGCCGGGGGGACTACTACGAGGTGTACCAGGAGGTCTCCGAGGAGTACGAGGCCGATTTCGTCGAGCAGAACCGGGAGATCCTCGAGCAGATTCGCGAAGCCCAGGGTGGTTGAGGAGTCTGAGCGACGAATGAGGGAGCGGGGGCTCGGTTGAGACGAAATGTCCTACTCGGCGGGGTGATCGCCGCCGTGGTGATAGCGGCCGGGTTGGGCTGGTTCTTCGGTTCCCGGATCAGGTCCCCGGCCGAGGCCGCCGCCGATGCCGAACCGCCCGAAGCGTCCAACATCACCGTGCAGGTGGTGAGCGAGGTGCTCTCCGCCGACGTGATCACGCGCGGAGACATCGTCTACGACGAGCCGCTCTCGGTATCGCTCTCCGGGTCGTTCGCCGAGACGCCCGAGAAGCTGGTGGTCACCCGGGCAGTCGAGGTCGATGCCGAGCTGGCCGAGGGCGACGTGGCGGTGGAGGTGGTGGGCAGGCCGGTGTTCTTTCTCACCGGGGAGATCCCCATGTACCGCGATCTGCGACCCGGCGCCACCGGTGACGATGTGCTCCAGGTTGAGGAGGCCCTGGCCCGGATGGGCTTTCTCGGCACCACTCCCGACCACGAGTGGAACCAGGACACCGGGGCGGCGGTGGCTGCCTGGTACCAGGATGCCGGGTATCGGCCCAACGGCCTCTCCGAGGAGGACGAGGTGGCGCTTCGTGCGGCACGAGACCGGGTCACCGCGGCCCAGGGGGCGTTGGCAGACTCCGAACAGGCGCTCCGTGACGCCAATGCCGGTTCTGGACAGGCTGCTGTCATCGCGGCCCGGGCCGAGATCGAGGCCGCCGAGGACGCCCTGGCCCTGGCCCATCTCGACGCCGACCGGGCCAATCAGGTCGCGGCCGAGGCGGTGATCGACGCCGAGGCGGACCTGGCCGCAGCGGAGCAGGACCGGGCCAACGGTGTGCCCGGGGCCGAGGAGGCGGTGTCCGCCGCCTCGGCCGCCCTGGACCAGGCCCGGTTCGAGGTGGGGCGAGTCGCCACGGAGCAAGAGGGGCTGGTCGCGGCCGCCCAGAGCCGGGTAGCGGTGGCCAATGCCGCACTGGCCGATCTGCAGCGTGGTGTCGACACCTCGGGTATCCGCCGCCAGATCGAAGCCGCCCAAGAGGAGCTTTCCCTCGCCCGGGAGGAGTTGACAGAGCTCGAGGCCGAGTTGGGCACCTGGCTCCCGGCGGGAGAGGTCGTGTTCCTGAAGAGCATGCCGGTCCGGGTCGATCAGGTGGCCGTCTCCCGCGGCTCCGTGATCGAGGGCTCTTTCATCACGGTTTCCGGTTCCGAGCTCGCCTTGCGCTCGTCGGTCACCGAGCGGGACGCCCCACGGATCGAGGTCGGCATGGAGGTCCAGATCGAGAACCCGGAGACGGGCGGGACCATCCCCGGAGTGATTGCGCTCAAGGCTGACCGGGCCGGCACCGACGGTGTCCAACCCGATCGGATCTACCTCGAGATCACCCCGGCCGAGCTTCCCCCTGAGATCATCGGCACCAACGTGCGCGTGACCATCCCGGTCAGCTCGACCGGGGGAGAGGTCCTCGCCGTCCCGGCGGCAGCGCTTTCCGCCACCGCCAACGGCTCCACCATCCTCCAGGTCGAAGACGAGGACGGGACGCTCCGCACCGTCACGGTTCAGCCCGGTCTGGCCGCCGGAGGCCTGGTGGAGGTGACTCCCATCGACGGTCGGCTGGAGGAGGGCGACTGGGTGGTGGTCGGTCGCGAGGGCTCGACCAGGTCCTCGGGCCAGGCCGAAGACACGACCCCGGAGGAGACCGAGTCAACCGAGTCGTCCGAGACCACCGAGGACGCCGGCGAGGGATGACCAGGAACGACCCCGTCGTCGAGTTGAGGGGGGTGAGCCGTACCTTCGCAGCCGGGGACGTGTCCGTTCCGGCATTGGTCGATGTCTCGATGAAGGTGAATCGAGGGGAGTACGTGGCGGTGGTTGGCCCGTCGGGCTCGGGCAAGTCGACCATGCTCAACCTGCTCGGGTTGCTCGACCGCCCCACCGAGGGCGCCTACCTTTTCGAGGGGATCGACACCTCCACCCTGGACGAGGGGCAACGGGCCGGTCTGCGCAGCCGGCGGATTGGGTTCGTGTTCCAGTCCTTTCACCTCTTGGCGCACCGGACGGTGATCGAGAACGTGATGCTCTCCACCATCTACAACGGCATGCCCCGGTCGCAGCGGGTGCCGTCGGCGGAGACCTCGTTGCTCCGGGTCGGTCTGGGCAGTCGGATGGATTTTCTTCCCACCCGGCTCTCGGGCGGCGAGCGTCAGCGCGTGGCGATCGCACGTGCCCTGGTCACCCGTCCCGCCCTGCTCCTCGCCGACGAGCCCACGGGCAACCTCGACTCGGCGACCGGGGGGGCGGTGCTCGGTCTCTTCGACGAGTTCCGCGCCGACGGGCTCACCCTGGTGGTGGTGACTCACGACACCCAGGTCTCGGCTCACGCCGACAGGGCGATCCATCTTCGCGACGGCCGCATCGAGGCGATGACGTGACCGATCTCGTCGTCATGGGCGGGGGGGACGAGGTGGCCTCGGCCAGGATGTCGGTGCGCGACCTGGCCGCTGAGGCGGTGGCCGGAATCTTTGCCCGGCCCGGGCGCACCGTCCTGACCGTACTCGGTACCGTCCTCGGCATCGGGGCGCTGGTGGCGACTCTCGGGGTGGCCAAGACGGCCGGGAATCAGATCGTGGGGCGGTTCGACGAGCTGGCCGCCACCTCGGTGGTCGTGACCAACGAGCAGGGCTTCTTCTTCGGCCCGGGCGGAGACTCTCGAGTCGAGATCCCTGCCGACGCCGAATCGCGGCTGCTTCGTCTCAACGGGGTGACCGCGGCCGGGTCGTTCGGCTCGGTCGACGTGGGCGGGGCGTTGGTCCGCTCGGTCCCGATCCCCGACCCGCTGGCCCAGACCGAGTTCCAGATGAGTGTGTACGGGGCCAGCCCCGGCCTCCTCGGGGCGGTGAGAGGTGATCTCGCCACCGGCCGCTGGTTCGATTCGGGTCATTCCGAGCGGGGGGACCGCGTCGTCATCCTCGGAACCGGCGCCGCCCAACGGCTCAATGTGACCCGGGTCGACCAGCAACCCGTGGTGTTCATCGGCGAGGACGCGTTCGTCGTGATCGGGATCCTGGACGCCGTGCTTCGACAGCCCGAGCTGCTCAACGGCGTGATCATGCCCGAGGGCACCGCCCGTAATGACTACGGCTATCAATCGGCCAGCACGGTCCAGATCGACGTCGAGATCGGGGCGGCCAGCCTTATCGCCGAACAGGCGGCCCTCGCACTCTCGCCGAACGAACCGAACCTGCTCCGGGTGCAGAAGCCTCCGGAGCCACAGGACCTGCGTCGTGACGTCGAGGGGGACGTCAACGCCCTGTTCCTGGTGCTGGGAGGAGTATCGCTACTGGTAGGCGCGATCGGAATCGCCAACGTGACCCTGGTCTCGGTGCTGGAGCGGATCGGCGAGATCGGGCTTCGCCGCGCGCTCGGGGCGGCGCGGCGCCACGTGGCTGGTCAGTTCCTGATGGAGTCGACCGCCATGGGTCTGGTGGGCGGGATCATCGGCGCCAGTCTCGGGGTGCTGTTGGTGGTGGCGATCTCCGCCGCTCGCACCTGGACGCCGGTCCTCGACCCGATCGTCCCACTGGCCGCCCCTTTGGTCGGGGCGGTCACCGGACTGGTCGCCGGTCTCTATCCAGCCCTCAGGGCGGCGGCACTGGAGCCGGTCGAGGCGCTCAGGTCGGGCTGAACCGTCCATGCCGGTGGTGGGCCGGGAGCGGGTGGCTCCACCGTCTCAGTCCCTGGTTATGGCGGCGGTGGTGGGGCGGTGGTTGGTGGGGGACTGCCCTGCAGGACCCCGATGAAGACGACCACGTTGACCTCGCCTTGAACCGGCGAGGCCGGTGGCGGATCGGTTTGGACGATGCGACCGACCAGGGCCTGATTGGTCGTTCCGATCTGCTGTTCGGTGAGGTTGGCCCTGACCCCGGTGTCCAGCTCGAACGCTCTCATGATCTCGACCGCTTCCTCCATGGTCAGCCCGGTGAGGTTGGGCAATGGCCCGACCGGCAGCTCACCGGTGGAGACGTAGATGGTCACGAACGAGCCCTGACGCACAGTCGCACCTCCACCAACCGACTGTCGGACGACGATGCCGGCCGGCTGCAACGAGGGGATGTTCTCCACGGAGGCATTGAGCTTGGCTTCGCGCAACTTGGCGACGGCGGCGTCCTCGGGCAGGCCGACCACGTTGGGGACGGTCGTGGGAGGCGGCACCAGGTACTTGCCGATGTTGGCCGGTTCCGGCGGGAAGTCGGTCACCGGCAGGTTCTGATGGACATAGGACATGAACTCGGCCCAGATCGGGGCCGGGACCGAGCCGCCGAACACCCGGTCATATGGCTGGCCGTTGATCACAACGTTCTCCAGGGGCACCTGTTGCGCCTCGTAGCCAACCCAGACCGCGGTGCTGTACTCGGGGGTGTAGCCCACATACCAGGCGTCGAGATAGCTCTGATGGGTGCCGGTCTTCCCACCCTGGGGGATCCCGATGTTGGCCCGGGGGGCGGTCCCGGACACGGGCACCACGCTGAGAGCACGATGGGCGGCGGCAAAGATGGCGGGATCGGCCACCTGGGTGGTCTCCACCTGGTGTTCGTAGATCGTCTCGCCTGCGCTATCGACGATCTTGGCGATCACGTAGTCGTCGGCGTGGACCCCGTTGGTGGCGAAGTTGGAGAAGGCATTCGCCATCTCCCTGGTGCTCACCGCCGAACTGCCCAAGACGATGGAGAGGACCGGGTCCAAGGCGGACTCGTCCACACCCATCCGCTTGGCCACGTCGACGATCTTCTCCGGGCCGACCTCGAGCGACAGCTGGGCGTACACCGCGTTGACCGAGCCGTAGGTGGCCTGGGTCAGGTCGATGACGCCATATGAGGCGCCGGCATTGCTGACGGTCCAGATGTTGGAGCCGTTGGGAGCGCAGGGGAAGGGGCACTCGATCTTCACCGGGCTCTTCCCGCTCCAGGTGTGACCCATGGTGAATCCGTTCTCCAAGGCGGCGACCAGTGCGAACGGCTTGAACGAGGATCCCGGGTTTCGCCGGCCCTGGACCGCGAGGTCGAACTGGGAGAACTCGAAGGGGAGACCCGAGGCCATCACTTTGACCGCCCCGGTCCAGTTGTCGACCATGGTCATCGCTCCGGTGGGGACACAAGAGTGGGTCTCGGCGTATCGGGCCAGGTAGTCGTCGGTCTCGTTGGGCAGGACCTCCCTGCACTTGGCCAGGTTCTCCTCGTAGGGAGGCAGCGGGAGCCAGGAGGCGAGGATCTCGTTTGCCTTCTGCTGGAGCTCGAGATCGATGGTGGTGAACACCTGCAAGCCGCCACCGCCCTCGCAGGCCACGTCGTCGGCCGGGCACCCGAACACCGCCTTCTTGCGCTCTTCGGGGGAGTCCCCGAGCATGGCGAACTCCGGGTCGTTGAGCAATTGGCGCTTCACCTCGGCCACGACGTGGTCGGCCTGACCGCGACGCAGCGGGGAATCCACCACGCCCAGGGGCTCCTCGACCGCGGCATCCGCTTGCGCCGCGGTGATCCAGCCGTTCTCCTCCATCTCCCGGATCACCTGGTCGCGCCGCTCCAGCGTGAATTCGGGGCGACGGCGCGGGTTGTACAGCGACGGGTTGCGAACCATGACCGAGAGGGTTGCCGCCTCGCTTATCGACAGCTGATCCATCTCCTTGCCGAAGAACTCCTCGGCGGCGGTCTTGACCCCGTAAGCCCCGGCCCCGAAGTAGACCGAGTTCATGTAGTACTCGAGGATCCGCTCCTTGGGGAATCGTCGTTCCACTTCGGCGGCGACGAAGGCCTCGGTGATCTTGCGCTGGATGCTCACCTCGGAGCCAACAAAGGCGTTCTTGACCACCTGTTGGGTGATGGTCGACCCGCCTCGGGTCCGGTCGCTGATCAGATTGTCGATGGCGGCGGAGACGATGGCGGAGAAGTCGATTCCCTCGTGCTCGAAGAACTCGCTGTCTTCGGCGGCGAGGATGGCATAGACCAGGGTCTCGGGGACGTCGTTGTAGGCCACCGGTTCGGAATTACGCCCGTCGTGGAGCTCGGCCAGCACCTCACCGGAGTCGGCGAAGATCCGACTCACCCGGCTCAGGTCGGGCAGGGTCAGCTCCATGGACCGCGTGTCGGGCACCCACTCCTCCTTGACCCCCTCGAAGGTGCCATAAGCGGAGTTGGCGCCGAGAAACGCGAACAGCCCCACCCATCCCGAGAGGAGCAGGGAGATGGAGAGAAGCGTGGCGAGTGCGCCGAACCATCGGCCGCTCCGTTCACGCGCCTCTATTTGGTGGATGAGGGCTTTTTGGGCCATTAGAAGAGATGGACGTTGTGTCGGTCCTGGAAGTTCCCGACCAACAGTCGCCGGGCAGAGTGGCAGGATACCTCTGACATGGAGGAAAGCCGTCGCACTACCAGCGACATCGAGATCGAGGTGGTTCACGACCGGCCGGGAGATCCCGACCTGATCGGCCGGCCCGGTGAGTTCCCATTCACCCGCGGGCCCTACCCCACCATGTACCGGGGTCGCCCCTGGACCATGCGCCAATACGCCGGGTTCGGCAGCGCCGAGCAAACCAACCGCCGCTTTCGTGATCTGCTCGAGGCGGGGCAGACCGGCTTGAGTGTCGCCTTCGACCTGCCCACGCAGATGGGCATCGACTCGGACCAGCCTCTCGCTGCAGGGGAAGTGGGGAAGGTGGGGGTCGCCATCGACACCATCGACGACATGCGGCGGCTCTTTGCCGGCATCCCGCTCGACCAGGTGTCGACCTCGATGACGATCAACGCCACCGCCCCGATCCTGCTTCTTCTCTACCAACTGGTCGCCGAGGAGCACGACGTCGACCCGGTCGGCCTCAGGGGAACGATCCAGAACGACATCCTCAAGGAGTACGTGGCTCGGGGCACCTACATCTACCCTCCCCGGCCTTCGATGCGTCTGGTCACCAACGTGTTCGAGTACGCCGGCACCGAGCTACCCCAGTGGAACACCATCTCGATCAGCGGCTATCACATCCGGGAGGCCGGCGCCACCGCCGCCCAGGAGCTCGCCTTCACCATCGCCAACGGGATCGCCTATGTGCGAGCGGCCATCGACGCCGGTCTCGACATCGATGTGTTCGCCCCCCGTCTCTCCTTTTTCTGGAACGGCCACAACATGTTCTTCGAGGAGGTGGCCAAGTACCGGGCGGGGCGGCGGATCTGGGCGAGGCTGATGCGTGACGAGATCGGGGCCAAGGACCCGCGCAGCTGGGCGATGCGGTTCCACACCCAGACCGCCGGATCCACCCTCACCGCCCAACAGCCCCTCAACAACGTGGTGCGCACCACCCTCCAGGCGCTGGCCGCCGTGCTGGGCGGGACCCAGTCACTGCACACCAACTCCTACGACGAGGCGCTGGGTCTTCCCACCGACGAGTCGGCCTTGCTCGCGTTGCGCACCCAGCAGGTGATCGCCAACGAATCCGGTGTCGCCGACACCGTCGACCCCCTGGCCGGCTCGTACTTCGTCGAGTACCTGACCGATCGGCTCGAAGCGGCGGCGCAAGGCTTGCTGACCGCTGTGGAGGAGAAGGGCGGAGCGGTCGCCGCCATCGAGGAGGGCTGGATGCAGGCGCAGATCGAGGAGTCCGCCTACCGCGAGGCGCGTCGACAAGCCGATGGGTCGAGCATCGTGGTCGGGGTCAACCGGTTCGTCTCGGGCGACGGTGAGGCCATCCCGGTGCTGGAAGTCGATCCGACCCTGGAGGAAGAGCAGCGGAGGAGGCTGTCAGACTGGCGCTCGACCCGGTCCGATGCAGCAGTCTCCAGAGCGCTGGCGGTGGTCGAGGAGCAGGCCTCGACCGACGCCAATCTCCTCCCGGGGATCAAGCTGGCGCTACGGGAAGGGGCGACGGTCGGCGAGGTCTCGGATCGGCTCCGCTCGGTCTTCGGTGTCTACCGTCCCGCCTAGACGCAGAGTGGACGACATGGGCGAGAAGCGACACCTACTGATCATCGGAGGCGGTCCGGCCGGGACCCAGGCCGCCACCAGTGCCGCCTCGATGGGGGCCAGGGTGACCCTGGTGGAGAAGGAGATCGTGGGCGGGGCCGCCCATCTCTGGGACTGCATTCCATCCAAGACGATGGCGGCCAGCGCCCTGCGTCACACCTCGGTGCGCAATGCCGCCAAGTTGGGTCTGGCCACCGAGCCGACCACTGTCGACATCTCGGTGCTGGCGGCCAGGATCCAGGCGATAACCGGTGACATCAATCGGAATTGGATCGAGCTGCTCGCATCGCAGTCGGTGGAGGTGATCAACGGTGAGGGGCGGTTCGTCTCCGACCGCGAGGCGGTGGTCCGAACCGGATCCGACGAGCGAACACTCGGCTTCGACGTCGCCATGGTCTCGACCGGGTCCGCCCCCAGGGTCCCCGACTGGGCGCCGGTCGACGGGAAGCGAGTACTGACCACGCGTGACTGCTACGACCTGGCCCGGGTGCCGGAGCACATAGTGGTGATCGGATCGGGCGTGACCGGTGTCGAGTTCACTCACATCTTCGAGAGCCTGGGATCTCGGGTCACCCTGGTCGTGTCTCGCCGCCAGATCCTCCCTCACCGGGATGCCGAGGTGGCTGCCGTGTTGGAGGAGGATTTTCTCGAACGTGGCGTCCATCTTGTCATCGGAGCGCGTGCCGAGAAGATCGACGCCGTCGAGGGCGGAGTGTCGGTGTTCTGTGACGACGGCCGGGTCGTCCACGGCACCCACGCCCTGCTCGCAGTGGGATCAGTCCCGCTCAGCGAGGGTCTCGGCCTAGATGCGGCCGGGATCACCACCAGCAATGGGTACATCGACGTGGACGAGTACCAGAGGACTTCGGCGCCGCACATCTACGCCGCCGGGGATGTCACCGGCCAGATGCTGCTCAGCTCGGTGGCTTCGATGCAGGGACGGAAGATCGCACGTCATGCCCTCGGTCTCCCGGTGACGCCGCTCGACTACTCCAAGGTGGCCGAGGCGATCTTCACCGAGCCGGAGATCGCCTCGGTGGGACTGGTCGACGTGGAATCGGCTGCGCACTCGCGAAAGGTGCGCACGATGAAGGTCCCTTTCGCCGCCAACGCACGCTCCGTCCTCCAACACTTCACACGCGGTTTCATCAAGCTCACATCGGATCCGGCGACCGGGGTGGTCCTCGGCGGGACCATCGTCGGTCATCGCGCCTCGGAGCTGATCGGTGTGCTCACCCTGGCGGTCCAGGCCGAGGTCACCGTGAACCAACTGGTGGAGACCCTCATGGTCCACCCCTCGATGTCAGAGGCAATGTCCGACGCAGCTGAGTGATCGGCCTCCGGCCGATCAGCTACGAGCCACGAGCTATGAGCCGTGAGCCGTTGCTCGTTGCCTATTTCACGATGGCTATTACTTGTCCCGGGGTCACGGTGTCGCCGGGCTGGACTCTCAGGTCGACCACGTCGCCGGCGCTGGGAGAGCGCACCTCGTTCTCCATCTTCATCGCTTCGAGCACACATATCGGGTCGCCTTCGTGGACGGTCGATCCTGCGCTGACATGGACCTTGACGATGGTGCCCTGCATCGGGGCGGTCACCACCCCATCCGAACGGGCGGCCGAGCCCGTCTGCAGCGTGGGTGGGCGTCTTCTGATCCCGGTGGCCACCTCGGGCGCCCAATAGCTCACCGCGAAACGGCGGCCCCCGACCTCCACCGTGATGTCCCGCCGGGTGAGGCTCTCGTCCTCGGGGAGCGACGGGCTGGCGTCCGGTGCAGCCTGGCCGAGGTCGACGCTCTCCTCCATCCACCGCGTGTGATGGCTTCCGTTCAGGAACTCGGGGTGGGAGAGAACGGCGAGATGGGCCGGGATGGTCGAGGCCACCCCGGTGACCCGGAACTCTTCCAGGGCGCGTCGACCACGATTGATCGCGGCGCTGCGGTCGGGAGCCCAGACGACCAGCTTGGCCATGAGGTTGTCGTAGTACTGGGAGACGTTGGTGCCGGGACGAACCCAGGAGTCGACTCTC
>DATHUL010000043.1:0-8207 GCA_035462285.1 Acidimicrobiia bacterium | reverse complement strand
AAGGACGGCGGCGAACGCAGGTGGCCAGGTTGAGCTTGCAGCGGTGGCACTCCCCGCAGTGGATCCGGGGCTCGACCACCACCCTGGTCCCAACCGCGTAGGGGATGGTCGGGGACCCTCGGGCGATCCGCCCCACCACCTCGTGCCCGGGGATGAGTGGGTAGACGACGTCGCTGGCTTCTCCCTTCCACACCTGGACGTCCGCCCCGGAGAGACCGGTCGCCTCAACGGCGAGCCAGCCACCGTCGAGGTCGGGCTTGGCGGGCAACTCCGTGAGGGAGAAGTGACGAGGCTCGACGAGCATCATGGCCCGCGCTGTGGTCCCTTCCATCGACGGCGAGTGTAAACCCGCTCCGGAACGGGGCCATCATCCGGCCAGGAGACGTCTGATCCGATCCATGCCCCGTTCGATGTCGGCCTCGCCCACCGCATAGGAGAGCCGCAGGAATCCGGGTGTCCCGAACGACTCGCCGGGGACGAGGGCCACACCGGCTTCCTCGAGGATCACGGTCGCCAACTCGTCGGTCGTGGCCCACCGCCCTTGGAGGGCCTCGCTGACCTCGGGGAACACATAGAAGGCGCCCTGGGGCTCGACGCATCTCACTCCCGGGATGTCGCTGACCAGCCCGTACATCAGCTTTCGTCTGCTGTCGAAGGCCCGGCGCATCTCCTCGACGGTGTCCTGAGGGCCGCGCAAGGCGGCCAGGGCGGCGTGCTGAGCCACGTTGTCGACATTGCCGGTGACGTGGGACTGGTGGGCGTTGGCCGCCTCGACGATGTCAGCGGGGCCCACCATCCACCCCACCCGCCAGCCGGTCATCGAGTAGCTCTTGGCCACACCGTTGACCAGCAGCCAGTTGTCGAATCGGGGCGTCACCGCCGCGATCGACGGAGCCACGTCGGTGAAGTAGGTGAGACGCTGGTAGATCTCGTCGGCGAGGACCCAGATGTCGTTGGCCAGGGCCCACTCACCGATCGCCCTCGCTTCGTCGGCGGTGTAGACCGCACCGGTCGGATTCGAAGGGGAGACGAACACCAGGAGCCGGGTTCGCTCGGTTCGTGCCCGGTCCAGGTCCTCGACCGTGACCTTGAACTCGTCCTCGATCGCAGTCGGAACCGAGACCACCACGCCGCCGGCCAGTTCGATCCCGGCGGGGTAGGTGACCCAATGCGGCGAGGGGAGAAGGACCTCGTCGCCGGGGTCGATGAGGGCGGCGAAAGCCTGGAAGACAGCTTGCTTCGCCCCGTTCGTGACCATCACCTCCGACCAGTCGACCTCGACCCCGGAGTAGCGGCCCACGTCCTCGGCTATAGCTTCCCGAAGTGGGCGCAGCCCGGCCGAGGCGGTGTACTTGTGGTTGTCGGGGTCATAACAGGCGCGGGCGGCGGCCGCCACCACATGCTCGGGGGTGGCGAAGTCGGGCTCTCCGGCGCCGAAGGAGACGACGTCGATCCCGTCGGCGCGAAGCTCGCGGGCTCGGGCGCTGATCCCCAGCGTGGCCGAAGGAGGGATGCGGCGAAGACGGTGGGAGGCGCGTTTCATGGTCGTCGGGCCGGTCACGGCTGCGGGAGTGGCCCCCCCGGCTCAGCCCTCGAGCTCGTCCTTTGCCTGGTCAACGGCGTCCTTTGCGGCATCGGCGGCCCGACCCGCCGCGTCCCTGGCTGCTTCAGCGGCGTCGGAGGCATGCTCCGCAACCGATTCGGCGGTGTCTCCCACCTTTTCCTTGGCCTGCTCCATCGACGATGACGACTTGTCCCTGAGCTCCTCGATCTTGGTGCTGGCCTTCTCCACTGCGTCCTGGGCGAAGTCCTTGGTCTTCTCGACGTAGGGCTCGGCCTTCTCCTTCAGCTCCGCGCCCTGTTCCTTGGCCTTCTCGGCCAGCTCGGCTCCCTGCACCTTCGCCTTCTCGACGTAGGGCTCGGCCTTCTCCATCAGCTCCGCGCCCTGTTCTTTCGCCTTGCCGAACCAACCCTTGATCGTGTCCATGAGTCCCATGAGGCATCCTTTCGCTCAGACATCCCCATCGTAGGGATCGTGCCGTCTCCCCGTTTGTCCTTCGCCGGTCACCGACACTAACCCGGCTCTGGATCGAGTTCGGCGAGCCAGACCGGTTTGGCCATGCCGGCCGTTAATTTGACCGACGTGACACTGCCCAGAATGGACAGGAGAAGGCTGTGGAGGCGAGCCCTGGTCGTGTTCGGCCTGATGACCGCGGGCGTGGCCGCTCCGCTGCTCGACCTCTACGGGAAGAACCCGGGTGTGTTCGTGGCGAATCGGAGCACTCCGGGACAGATCGTCCTGTTCGCGCTGCTGGTGACCTTCATCCCGCCTCTGATCGCATTCCTGGTGCTGGTCGTCACCGAGAAGCTGGGCGAGCGCCCGGGCACCATCGCCTACTACGCCCTGGTCGGGATATCGGCGGCGGCGACAGGGATGGCGATCAGTCGCCAGGTCGTCCCCGACCACACCGGGGCCGCCATCGCGCTGGGGCTCGGTGTCACCATCGTCGTCTTGCTCCTCTGCTCGCGCATCGAGCAGGGTCTTCTCTACTTCTCCCTGCTCGGGCCGGCGGTCTTGGTCATGTTTCTCGCCATCTCGCCGACCTCGCGGCTGCTGGCCGAGCCGGTGAGCGAGAGCCCTGACACCGAGCACATCGGTCGGCCCGCACCCGTGGTGTTCATCCAACTCGACGAGCTGCCCCTTGCCTCGCTGATGAGCGAGGACGGGACGATCAACGAACGGCTGTTCCCCAACTTCGCCCGTCTCGCCGCCGAGGGGAATTGGTATCGCAATGCCCTCTCCAACTCGATATCGACCACCTCGAGCGTCCCCGCCATCCTCACCGGGCGTCTCGGGGACAGCGAGGACAGCCCTTCGGTGGCCGACCATCCCAACAGCCTGTTCACCCTGCTCGGCGACGGCTACCAGATGCATGTCGTCGAGTGGCTGACCGACCTCTGTCCCCGAGACCTGTGCCAGGACTATGCCGGACGTGGCCCGGCCCGGTTCGGCAGCCTCCTCCAGGACGTCGGCGTGGTCTATGCCCATCTCTCCCTCCCGGCCTCGGCCCGGGAGTCGCTCCCCAGCATCGACGGGACCTGGACCGGGTTCCTGGGACAGGCCGCGAGCAGGGCAGCCGCCCCGGTCGACATCGGCGACCTGGCCGTTCCCAGGGCCGGGGTGCGAAGCGGCTGGATCGACTGGCTGCAGCGTGTCATCGACGGGATCGAGCCCGATGCTCCGCCCACTCTCCATTTCGCTCATCTCGAGTCGCCCCACATCCCCTGGCGGACCAACCCCTCCGGTACCCACTACGAGCGCCCGGAGCAATACGACGAGGTCGACGGGGTCGAGGTGGGAGGGCATTGGGTGGATCGTCCCGATCTTCCCCGTCTCGCCTTCCAGCGACACCTCTATCAACTCGGATTCCTCGACCAGAGGCTGGGCGCATTGTTCGATCGTCTCGAGGAGACCGGGAATTGGGAGGAGGCGATGATCGTGGTCGTTGCCGACCACGGGGCGTCGTTCGTCCCCGGCCAGCACCGCCGTTGGCCCAAGGAGGAGAACCGGGCCGACCTCTACCGGATCCCCCTGTTCGTCAAGTTCCCCGGGCAGACCGAGGGCCGGACCTACGACGAGCCCGCCTTCGCAATCGACATCTTGCCCACCATCGTCGAGGCCCTGGAGATCTCCACCGATTGGGAGTTCGACGGTCGCTCCCTGACCACGATCGAGGGGACCGATCGGCCCCATGAGGTCGTCTTCTACTGCTGCAACGGGGATCCGGTGAGCACCGATCTCGACGAGCTGTTGGCGCAGGTACGCCGCAATCACCAGTGGGTGCCCAATCAGGACGACTGGATCGGCGTCGCCGGTTCCGGTCCTCACGCCGATCTGGTGGGGCGGCCTGCCACCGAGCTGGGAGCCGAGCCCAGCGACCAGCTCCGCTGGTCCCTCACCGAGGCGGACAGACTGGCCGCGGTCGACCGGCGATCGGGGATGGTGCCGACCTACATTTCCGGGAGGCTGGAGTTGCCGGGGGAGGCGGCGACCGATGACCTGCTCGTGGTGGTCAACGGGACCGTGGCCGGAACCGGGCTGGTGACCAGGGACAGTCAGCGCAGCGGTGAGATCCACGCTCTCGTCGCCGAGGAGTTGGTCGTCGACGGCCCCAACGAAGTGAGCATCCTGGTTCCCTCAGCCGACGGAGGTTGGCTGGTCGGTTCCTCCGCCGACATCACGGTCGAGTACTTCACCGAGGGAGGCCGTCGCCTCGACATCCGACCGGAGGGGAATCGACGTGTCGAGATAACCGGGGTGACGGAGACCCCCACCGGATGGCGGGTGAGCGGATGGGCCGCCGACGTCAGCGAGAAGGTCCCCGCCGACCGCGTCTACGTCTTCGCCGGGGAAGAACTGCTCGTCGCCGAGGCGCCCAACCAGGACAACGAGAACGTGACCAAGTGGTTCAAGAGCGACAACCTCCTCCGCTCCGGCTTCTCCTACGAGATCGCGGCAGCAGTGATCCCGGACGGTCTGCAACGGTTCACCATCGTGGCCGAGTTCGGCGACCAGGCGGTGGAGAGCCCGGCCACGCTCACCGGCTGATCCGGGGCGGAGACCAACCGACCGGTCATCCGCTCAGGGGGTGGAGGGCGAACAGGACCCTCGTGCCGGATGCCAGCCTCAGCTCCTCGGCGATGTCGAACCTGGAGGCGAGGAGAGCCCTGAACTCGGCTTCCTCCCTGTCGCGGTGCAACTCATGGGGGAGCTTGTTCCCCACCAGCTTGGCCACCATCTCGTCGGCCGGGGAGACGAACTCGACGACCACCGGGCACCCGAACTCCGACAGCCAGCGCACCACTTCGCCCGGAGGGATGCTGGCCCCGTAGATCAGATGATGGATCAGACCGTAGGCCACGACCAGATCGGGTCGTGCCCGATCGAGCAGAGAGCCTCGCTCCACCCCGGCCCACCCCTGTGCCGGGGACGGGTTGGCCAGGTCGGTGACCACGATGGCCAGCCCGGCCCCGGTGTGCTCCCGGTAGAGGGCGTCGAGCACGGCCTCGTCACTGTCGACGGCAACGGCCAGGGCCCCGGTTGCCGCCGCGATTCGGGAGAAATGCCCGTCGTTGGCCCCCAGGTCGACGACACGCTTGGGGAGGTGGCGCTCCAGCACCGCGGTGAGGAACTGGCCTTTGGCGGTGCGGTCGCGGGTGACGTGACTGCACTCGACGTAGACCGACCACCCCTGGTTCTCATGCTCCCACTCCAGCGACTCGATCAGCGAGCGCAGCTTCCTCACATTGGCCAGGATCAGCTCGACGCTGAAGCCGGCCGCCCCCAGCTCCTGACGCACCGACCGATCCGACATCCGCTCCTCCATGCGGGCCTGGAGCCGCACATGGAGCAGGGCGGTCCGGTTCCATCTCTTCCGGAAGGGGAGGAGCCGGGACATCTGGGCCGGGGTGAGCCCCTCCAGGTCTCCGCGCAGCCAAGGTTGAAATGGGACACCGACCCAGGCCCGGAGCAGCAGCGGGAAGAGGAATTGCCGGGTGAACTGTCGGTAGCCGATCCAAGGCTCACCCGGCCGGTAGGCCTCGAAAGAGCCGATGTCGATGAACATCGGCCTGCCCTCGACGAATTGGATGTTGTACGGAGTGGCGTCCTTGATGGTCAGCCCGGCGGAGAGGGCGCCCTCGAGCAAGTCGAGTTGGAGGATCGCCGCGTCCTTGAGCATGGAGAAGGTCCACTCGTACGGGTAGCTGATGAAGGGGAGAAGGGGATGCTCCAGGGCGGCCGGGCTGCCCGGGGGCGGGGAGTCGACCTCGACCGCAGCGATGAGACGGCCGTCGTCGACCGCCTTGGCAAAGAACTCGGTCCCGGAAAGGGCACGCCACCCCTCCAGCCCTCGCTCGTCGAGCAGACGGATGGCCTTGTCCTCGGCGAGGACGACACGTGAGGCCGGGTCCCGAAACGACCCGGGATCGGGTGAGCTCATCCGGGATCAGGGCTCGGCGGGCAACGAGGTCTCGTCGAACGCCTCGTCTTCGCCCTCACCCCGATCGGGCTCGGTCTTTCCGCCCCGCCCCAGCTTGCTCCGCCACGCCTTGTAGGCCACGCCGATTCCGGCCAGGCCTCCGACCACCGCCTGCAGGATCAGACTGCCGGTGCCGGGGTCCAGGTATCCAAGGATCATCGTTCAACTCCTTCGGGGGCACCTCCGAGTGGTGCCGGTCTCATTGTCCCCCAAGTCGGCTGGCAAGCAAACCGATCCGGCGAGGTCCTGGCCCTCAGGAGCTTCGGTACCGCTTCAGCTCGTGTCGCTCCGCGATGCGCCGCCGGCGGGTCCGGCGATAGCTGAGCCCGATCAACTCGGAGAGGACGATTATCACGCCCACGGTGACCAGGACCACGATCGCCAGCGAGAACGTCCCCTCCCACCACAGGAACCTGACCGGCACCGAATCGGTGTTCTGCACCGAGAAGATCACCACCAGGGCGATCCCGAGCAGGAGCAGGATCGCCCCCCAGGCGATCCCGGTGCCTGTGGGGCGGGCGATCTCGGGCCGGCCCTCGACGGTCTCGGGAGCGGGCTCGATCTCGGAGTCGAAGGGGTCGTTGCGGTCGTCGCTCATGACCTCCACATATTACGGGATCGGCACCGGGGAACGGAGCGTCTGGCGGTTTCGCCGGCCCTTCTCCACGTCGACGGTGCGGAAGAGCAGCCCGCCGGCCACGAAGAAGAGAGCGATGGAGAGGATGGCGATCCGGGCCGACCCGGTCACCTGGCGGACGAAGGCGAAGGTCCATGGTCCCCAGATGGCGGAGAACTTGGAGAAGACCGAGTAGAAGCCGAAGAACTCGGCAGACTGCTCCTCGGGGATCATCGAGCCGTAGAGACTCCTCGACAGCGCCTGGGTCCCACCGAGCACGAGCCCGATCACGACGGCCAGGGCGAGGAAGGGGGCCGCCTCGCCGGCGGGGAGGAAGTAGGCGGTGGCGATCACGGCCGCCCAGACCGCGATGCTGGAGAGGAGGGCGAGCTTGGTCCCGGCCCGGGTGGCCAGGCGGCCGAAGCCCATCGCCCCGAAGAATGCGATGAACTGGACGACGAGGACGCCGCCGACCACCACGACCAGGTCGAGGTCGAGGGTCTCGGTGGCGTAGACGGCAGCCATGGCGATGGTTGTCTGCACCCCGTCGTTGAACAACATGAAGGCGATGATGAACAAGAGCAGAGTGCGGTTGCGGGCGATCTTGCGCAGCGTGGCCAGCGTCCTCCCGAACCCGATCCGGGCGTAGCCGGCCCAGGTGGGGAGCGTGCTGTCGGCGAGACCCTGCGAGGTCCCGATGCGGGGCAGGTCGCGGAAGGCGATCACTGCGAAGACGAGCCACCAGACGCCCACCGAGCCGATCGTGATCCTGGTGGCGAGCACGGTGTCGATCGGGATCACCCCGTCGCTCAGCTGGATCAGGGCCAGGGAGAGGAGCAGGTGGAGCCCGCCGCCCACGTACCCCCAGGCGAACCCCCTCGAGCTGACCATGTCGATGGTCTCGTCCGTGGTGAGCTCGGGCAGATAGGCGTCGTAGAAGACGTTGGCGCCCACGAATCCGAGATGGGCGAGCAGGAAGATCCCGAGGGTCATCAGCACGTCGCCCGTGGTTGCGAAGAACAGAAGCGAGGTGAACAAGGCGCCCCAGGTGGCGAAGACCACCAGGAATCTCTTCTTCGAGGCGGAGAAGTCGGCGATGGCGCCGAGGACCGGGGTGGCGAGGAACATCAGCAACGGTCCGACCCCGACGATCACGGCCCACAGGTCCTGACCGTTCCAGTTGCGGCCGAACATGTCGACACCACCGTCGCCTACCACCTCCGTGGCGAAGTAGGCGGGGAGCACGGCGGCGAGGATGGTCGTGGCGTATGCCGAGTTGGCCCAGTCGTAGGTGATCCAGGCTCGGATCGCCCGCGGGCGGTTCTTGTGCTCTTCGGCCACTTTGCCGGAAGCTAGACGTACCCTGCCCACGATGCGGCGCGCTCTGGCGGTGATGGGCCTCCTCCTCGTCGCCTGCACCGGGGAGCCCGACCAGGACCCCCCAACGTCACTCCAAACGCCGGCGCCGACCACCCCCACGACACCGCCGGGCACGACCCCGACCACGGTCCCCGCCACGACCACGATCATCGCGGCAACCACGACCTCGA
>DATHUL010000042.1:0-1729 GCA_035462285.1 Acidimicrobiia bacterium | reverse complement strand
GGCACCCTGCCATGATCACCGCACCCAGCCTGCAGGGGATCCTGGACGCCGGCGGAGTGGTGATCGGACGTACGGGACTCCACGAGTTCGCATTCGGGTTCTCATCGGAGAACCCGCACTTCGGGCCGGTGCGAAACCCGTGGGACACCCGGACCTCGCCCGGCGGCTCGTCCGGGGGCTCGGCGGCTGCGGTCGCCGCCGGGATCGTCCCGATCGCGATCGGCACCGACACCGGGGGGTCGGTGCGGGTCCCGGCCGCCCTGTGCGGGTGCTTCGGGTTGAAGGTGACCCATGGCCGGGTTCCGCTCGAAGGCGTCTTCCCCCTGGCTCCCTCGATCGACACGGTGGGCCCCCTCGCCGACTCCATGGAGAGTCTCGACCTCGCCTATCGGGTCATCTCCGGCGACGAGAGGGAGGCGCCCCGACCCGACCGGCTCCGGATCGGGATCCCCCAGCCGTGGTTCGGGGACGCTCCGATCAGCGAGGCGGTGGGTGCCGCATTCGAGTCGGCTCTCGTCTCGCTGGGCGAGCTGGGCCATCACGTCTCACAGATCGAGATGCCCGGCGTCCTGCCCGACCCGAAGCTCATCTACGCCATCGCCGGGGAGGTGAGCGCGGTGCACCGCCCGTTTCGTGAACAAGGCCTCCCGTACGGCGAAGATGTGGCCAGGAGGGTGGACGACTGCATCGCGACAACGGCGGAGCATCGATCCGAAGGCAGCGAGTGGCAACGGATGATCCGGGCGAGCTTCGCCGACGCCTTCACGGACCTGGACCTCGTGATCACGCCGACCATCCCGGTCATGCGCAAGGTGATCGGTGAGGACTCGATCGGCGGCCGCCACTACCGCGCCGTCCTCTCCTGGTTCACCGCGCTGGTCAATCACTCCCTTCACCCCGCCATCGCCCTCCCTCTGACCGACTCGGGGGCCCCGCCGGTGTCGCTCCAGGCCATTGGGTCGCTCGGCTCAGAGACAGTTCTCATCGGCTTCGGTAGATCATTGGAGCGGGCCGGACTGGTCGGGTTCACACCTGCCCCGAATGGCCCTGAGTAGTGCAAGACGTCGATAAACTGGAGTCAACGCGGCAACCGGGAGCGGTCTTCTCAGCAGAACCTTCTCCATCCTCTGTCAAGACGCGTTCGATGACAACCAAGGAAGTGAACCAAAGTGGTCGACGAGATCGCCACATCTGACCCCTCAACCACAGCCCAGACCGAGACCCTAGACAAAGTAGTGATCCGATTCGCCGGCGACTCCGGCGACGGGATGCAGGTAGCCGGATCGAGATTCACCGATGCGAGCGCCCTCTTCGGGAACGATCTGGCCACGCTGCCCTCATTCCCGGCCGAGATTCGTGCGCCGGCCGGAACCCTTCCCGGGGTCTCCAGCTTCCAGGTCCAGATCGCCGACTTCGACATCTTGACCGCGGGTGACCAGCCCGACTGCCTGGTGGCGATGAACCCGGCCGCCTTGAAGAAGAACCTCAAGGACCTCCGTCAGGGCGGGACCCTGATCATCAACACCGACGCCTTCGACGAGCGCAACCTGGCCAAGGCCGGCTATGACACCGATCCGATCGAGGACGGCACCCTCGAGGGGTTCCGGGTGATCAAGGTGCCCATGGACGATCTCACCAAGGAGGCGGTCAAGGACACCGGGGTGTCGGGACGCAGTGTGCTCCGCTCCAAGAACTTCTTCGCCCTCGGTCTGCTCGCCTGGTTGTTCCA